>DASWFH010000426.1:0-2036 GCA_036394355.1 Allostellaceae bacterium
CGACGCGTCCTGAATGGTGAAGCGGGCGCGTGCCGCGCCGCCGCCGGCCTGCAGCCGGTCATGCGCCCAGTTCTCGGCGGCTTGCGCCAGCGGCACCGGGAAAAGATGCTCGACATGCGGCGACTGGAAGGTGGGCTTGTAGTCGTTGCGCAGGTCGACGGCGCTGACAGCCAAGCGGATCGGCGCCTCGTTGGTGAAGCGAATGTCGGGATAGGTGGGCCGCGGCGGCGCGGTGTCGCAGGCCGCCAGGGCGGCGAGCAAGGCAATCGCCACGATCTTCAGGCGCAACGAGCTTGACGGCATGTGAATGTTCCCCGAGCGAAGTCGCTGGATGGGCGTCGGCCCGGAGACTGGCATGCGCGGGCGGCGAATTTCAAGCGGCTTTGCCGCTTATATTACACCGCCAGCGCGGCTACCTCGCCCTGGTCGAAATCGTAGACGGCGCTGCAGAATTGGCAGGTGACAAGAATGTGACCATCGATCTGCATGGCCGCCAGCTCGTCGACGGGCATCATGCGCAGCACCGTCTCGACACGCTCGCGCGAGCAGCGGCAGTGGGCGGCGAGCTCGTGCCGCCGATAGGCGCGCACGCCGTCCTGGTGGAAGAGACGGAACAGCAGCGCCGCCGGCGCCAGCTCGGGATCGACCAGCTCGCGCGACGTGCCGGAGCTCATCAGGATCACGGCGCGCCGCCAACCATCCTCGGCGGCGTCGCGCTTCCCTGCGTCGCCCTCGGGCGGCAGCCGCTGGATCATCAAGCTGCCGCCGCGCCAGCGCGCCGTGCCGTCGCTGTCCGGCAGGCGCGCCACCGCGACCTTGAGCCCGGCCTCGACCTGCTCGGATTGGCGGAAATAGTGATGCGCGCATTCGGCCAGCGTGGCGCCCTGCAGCTCGACGATGCCCTGGTAGCGATCGGTGTGCTCGCCCTGATCGACGGTGAAGGCGAGATGGCCCGCACCAAGGAGGCGCGGCACGGAGTCTCCGATCCCCGTTGTGCCAGGGGCCGCGGCCAGCGCCTTGGCGAGCTTCTCCTCGTCATATTGGGCATAGCCGCGCAACGCGCCGCCGCTGGTCACGTCGGCGACAAGCAGGCGGATCGGCCCGTCGCCCCTGGTTTGCAAGGTGAAGACGCCCTCATACTTGAGCGCGCCCGCCAGCGCCGCGGCGAGTGCGATCGCCTCGCCCAGCATCAGCGCCACCGGCTCGGGATAGGCGTGGCGCGTCAGGATTTCGTCCAACACCGGGCCGAGCCGCACGAGGCGACCGCGCAGGCCGGAATTGTCGATCTGAAAGGGTTGGACGAGATCATCGGCAACGGTATCCGGCATCACGCAACACCTCGCCCCACGGCAAGGCGCCGCGCGGGCTGCTCGAAGGGGCGGCGGGAAGCGCGATTGGAGTCAGGCCAGACACCAGGCGAGAATGCCTTTTTGTGCGTGCAGCCGGTTCTCCGCCTCGTCCCACACCACCGATTGGGGACCGTCGATGACCCCGGCCGTCACTTCCTCGCCGCGCTTTGCCGGCAGGCAGTGCATGAAGATGGCGCCCGGCTTTGCCTTGGCCATCAGCCGCTCATCGACGCGGTATGGAGCGAGCATGTTGTGGCGATTGATGTTCGCTTCAACCCCCATCGACACCCAGGTGTCCGTGACGACGCAATCGGCGTCGCGCACGGCCTCCTCGGGATCGGTGGTGAGACGGAGGTGCCCGCCCTGGGCGCGCGCCCAGTCGAGGACGCGCTGCGGCGGGCCGAGCTCGGCAGGACAGGCGAGATTGAGGGCGAAATTGAAGCGCACCGCCGCATGCATCCAGCTCACCGCGACGTTGTTGCCGTCCCCGCTCCAGGCGACGACCTTGCCGGCGGCGGGCCCCTTGTGCTCCTCGAGCGTCATCACGTCGGCCATCAGCTGGCACGGGTGGCTTGCATCAGTGAGGCCGTTGATGACCGGCACGGTCGCGTGCTGCGCCATCTCCTCGAGCTTTGCCGCTTGCGTCGTGCGGATCATGATGCAATCGACATAGCGCGACAGCACGCG
>DASWFH010000427.1:0-5710 GCA_036394355.1 Allostellaceae bacterium
GCGGGGCATGTCCAAGTCCCATCGTCGCGGCGCGCGCTTGGCGCTTCACCTTGCGCTGACATGCGGCCTCATGATCGCCGGCACCACCTCCTGCCAGAACGGCGGCACCATCTTCTCGAGCGGCGCCGATGCATCGGATGCTTGCGGCCGCGAGCACGCGGCCTTCGCCGATTCCAAATCGTTCTATCTGCAGCAGGTGGCGCAAGGCGCCCTGCTCGGGACGCTCGGCGGCGCGGCGCTGGGCGCGCTGGCCGCCTCGGCATCGGGCGGCAATGTCGGCAAGGGTGCGGCGATCGGCGCCGGCGCCGGGCTGGTCGCGGGCGGCGCCGCCGGCTATTTCAACGCGCGCCAGCAGCAGGCCGCCGACCAGGCCGCGCTCGCCAATTCGGTCTATGGCGACGTCAACCGCGCATCGCAGGAAATGGACCGGGCGACGACGACCTTCTCAGCGTTGCGCGGCTGCCGCTTCGCCGCCGCGGATCGGATCAAGGCCGCGTTCCGCCAGGGCGGGCTGACGCGCGAGCAGGCGGCGGTGCAGCTCGGCGACCAGAAGCGGCGCTTCGACGAGGAGCTGGCGCTGGCGCGCGAGTACGGCGCCAAGATGGCCGAGCAGGACCAGCAATTCCGTTTCGCCGCCGACTCGCTGGTCAAGCAGGATCCCGGCGCGCAACAGGTACTGGCGAGCCGCGCCGCGCAGATGGGCACCGGCGATTATGTCGCTACCGCCGCGGTCGCGGTGCGCAGTAGCCCGAGCACCGGCGCCGACCGCGTGGCGGCGCTCGGCAAGGGGCAGCGCGTGCACGGCCTCGCCGACCCTGCCTCCGGCGAGTGGCGCAAGATCGCGCTCGATGACGGCGGCGCGGGCTATGTGTCGAGCAAGTTCCTCTCGCCGGCCATGAAGCCCGCCGCCCCTGCTCCCGTGCCGGCCCCGTCGACCCCGCCCGCCGCGGCCAGCCGCAACGTCCAGGTGGCGGTCGCGGCGACCGAGACCATCCCCGAGAAGCGCGTCGCCTACAGCCGGTCGGTCGATGACGCGGCCAAGCAGAGCAATCTCTCCTTCAATCTCGATCAGACCTCGTGAGCCGCGGCAGCGCGCCATGCGCCTCGGCCCGGCCCTTGCGCTGCTGTTGCTGCTGACGGACCTCAGCTCGTCCGCCAGCGCCGCGGATGGCGCCGATCCCGCTGCCCCGATCCTCAGGATCGAGACCGGCATGCACGATGCCGTGATCAACCGGCTTGCCCTTGCCGATGACGGCCGCGAGCTGATCACCGTCTCCGACGACAAGACCACGCGGCGCTGGTCGCTGGCCGACGGCGGCGCGCGGGCGGTATGGCGCACGCCGATCGGCGACGGCGATGAGGGCGCGCTCTATGCCGTAGCGGCGTCGCAGGACACCGTCGTGGTCGGCGGCCGCAGCGGCGGCAGCGCCGCGGCGCTCTACGTCTTCGACCGCCGCTCCGGGCAGATGCGCGGCAGCATCGGCGGCTTTGCCCAGGCGATCTCGGCGCTCGCCTTCTCGCCGGATGGCCGTTACCTCGCCGTGGGCCTCCAGGGCCATGGCGGCCTGCTGCTGATCGATTTCACCCAACGCAAGCCGGCGGGCGACGATCGTGGGTATGCCGGCACGATCGAATGGATCGCCTTCGCCGCCGACGGACGGCTCGCCACCAGTTCGGCCGATGGCAAGCTGCGCCTCTATGACGAGCATCTGAAGCTGGCGGCGATGACCTCTTTCGCTGACAGCGCGGCAGGCGATCGGCCATGGGGGCTGGCCTTCTCACCCGACGGCGCGCGGCTCGCGGTGGGCAGCCTGGGAGCCGCGGAAGTCCGCTTGTTCGCGGGCGGGCTCAAGCTCGAGCGCACGCTCGACGGCTCGCCGTCGCGGTCCGGGGCACTCTCCGTTGTCGCCTGGAGCGCCGATGGCGCCACGCTCGCCGCGGCAGGGAGCTACAAGGACGGCGAGCGCCGGCTGATCCGCTTCTGGCATGCGCGGGGCAAGGACATCGCCGCCGGCCGTGATGTCGCGGTGGCGCGCGACACCGTCACCGATCTCGCGCTCCTCGCCGGCGAGCGCGCCGTCTATGTCACCGCCGAGCCCTCTGTCGGCATCGTCGCGGAGGACGGCAAGTCAGACATTCACCGCGACGCCGGCAAAGCCGATTTCCGTGACGCTTGGCGCGACGCGTTCCGGGTATCGCCGGACGGCGCCGTGGTCGATCTCCCGGCCGAGCCCGGCGGCAAGCGGCGCTTCCGCTTCGATCTCGTCGAGGGCGCGCTGAGTCCCGATCCGCCACCGCGCAGCGAGCTCAAGCGCGCGGCCCTGGAAGACGACCGCTTGAAGATTGCCGACTGGCAGAACGGCACAGCGCCCAAGCTGAACGGGCGCGCGATCGCGCTCGACCAAGGCGAGCGCGTCCACTCGATCGCCGTCCTGCCGGGCGGGCACGACGCGGCGCTGGGGACGGATTTCTATGTGCGCCTTGAGCACGCCGCCGACGAGGGTTGGCGCAAGATCGTCCCCGCCCCCGCCTGGAGCGTCAACGCCAGTGGCGACGGCCGCTATGTGCTGGCAGCGCTGGGCGACGGCACGATCCGCTGGTACGCTGCTGCCGATGGACGCGAGGTCATGACGCTCTTCGTCGACCCGCGCGACCGGCGCTGGGTCGCGTGGACGCCGGAAGGCTTCTTCGACCACAGCCGCGCGGCGGGCGGGCGCGGCGGCGAGACGCTGGTCGGCTACCACCTCAACAACGGCCCCAACAAGGCCGCCGATTTCGTCGAGATCGGCCAGCTCTACAACCTGTTCTATCGGCGCGACCTGGTGCTGGCGAAGTTCCGCGGCGGCGCGGCCGGCGAGCGCAGCGTCGCGCAGCAGCTCGCGCGCATCGGCGACGTCCGGGCGGTGCTCAAGACCGGCCTGCCGCCACGCCTTGAGCTGGTCGAGGGCTGCATCAGGCCAGCCGGCATCGACGGGTGTCCAGCGGGAGCCACCAAGCCGACCGATCCGATCGATCGCCGCGCGACGATCGCCGGCCACGGCAGCGAGCTCTTCGCGCGCTATCGCATCGTCGACCGTGGCGGGGGGCTCGGCCGCGTGATCCTGCGGCGCAACGGCGCCGTGATCGATGGCGGGCGCAAGGTCGAAGGCGCCGACGCCCAGCACCGCGTCGAGTCCGTGGCGCTTCCGCTCGATCCCGTGGGCGACGAGGTGCGCTTGGCCAGCGAATCCCAAAACGCCGCCATCCAATCGCGCGGCGACGACGATCTGGTCATCGATGCCAAACCGTCTGCCGCTCCCGCCGCTTCGGAAACCACCCCGGCCGGCGCCAGCGTGCAGTTGTTCGTCCTGGCGATCGGCGTCAGCCAATACCGGCAGCCGGAATTTCGCCTCGCCAACGCCGCCAACGACGCGCGCTCCGTCGCCGAGCTGCTGCGCAAGCCGACCCCACCCGTCTACGACACGGCGGAAGTCGCAACACTGCTCGACGACGAGGCGACAGCGCCCAACATCACCCGGGCGCTGCAGCAGATCGCCGCCAAGGCCCGGCCGCAGGACATCGTTGTCATCTTCCTGTCGGGCCACGGCGAGTCCGTCGACGGCAAGTATTTCTTTGCGCCGGTCGATTTCGCGACGCGCCACCCGGAGCGCCTCGCGGAGGCCAAGGGCGCCGACGCCCATCGCGAGGCCGAGATCATCGACGAGCTCTTCCGTCTCGACGGTATCGGTGAGACGCAGCTCTTCCCGCTGCTGGCAAAGATCCAGGGCAATCTGCTCCTCGTGCTCGATACCTGCTATTCGGCGACGCTCGCGACACGCGATGCGGTCGAGCAGAAGGCGCGCAACGAGACCGTCGCCAACAGCGTCGGCCACGAGATCGGCCGCTTCATTCTCGCCGGAGCGCGCAGCCTCGCCCTCGATTCCAACGGCGACAGCGATGCCGCCGCCGGCATGACGCACGGCCTCTTCACCACACATCTGCTCAAGGGCCTCGACGGCGAGGCCGATCTCCAGCATAACGGCCGGATCAATGTCGCAGAGCTCCTGATGTTCACCAAGACCCGCGTACGCGAGGAGAGCCGCAAGCTCAATCTCGACCAGGAGCCGTTCTACTATTTCAGCGGCAGCAATTTCTTCGAAATCCGTGCCGTCGCCAACCGTTGACGTGCGCCGCTCGGCGCGCGCGATCGCCACGCCCGGCACGATCCTCGCGCTCGCCGCCATCGTCGCGCCGCCTGTGGCGGTGCTGACGCCGCTGGCGGTGGCGCCCTTGCTGGCGCTCCTGGCGGCGGCGCTGCTGGCGAGCGATGGACGACGCTGCCTGGTCGCCGTGCGTAGCTTCGCTCCTTTGGCCGCGCTGCTCGCCCTATTGTCGGTCTGGGGGGCCCTCAGCGCGCTGTGGTCGCCGATCCCCGACCACAGCCTCTTCGAGGCCGGACGGTTTCTGCTCATCGGCGCGGGCGGGCTCTTCGTCTTGGGCGTGGGCGCATCGCTCTCGGCGACCGAGACGGAACGGCTGAGGCGGGCCGCCGTCATCGGTGTGGCTATGGCGGTTATCCTGCTGCAGTTCGAGCTGCGGACGGGCGGACCGCTGTTGCGCGTCCTGCACCGGATCCCCATCGACGAAGCTGTCCCGATCTCGCGTTATGACCGCGGCGTCACCTTCCTGCTCTTGGCGGCGTGGCCCGCGGCAGCCGCACTCGCGGCGCGAGGCCGGACGGTGCCCGTTTTGCTCGGCGCTCTCATCGTCGGTGCCACGATATTTGAATTTATCAGTCGCGCGTCCATGCTTGCCGGCGGCATCGGCCTCGCTGCGATGTTGGTTGGCTGGAGGCTTCCGCGGCTGGTCGCCGCCCTCATGGTCGGCGCCGCGCTCGTGATGGCGGTCGTTTTTCCGCTCATCGCGCCGAGCGGTAGCACGATCGAGCAGGTTCGGCGGGGAGCGCCGATGCTCCAGGAATCGGCGATCCATCGACTGATCATCTGGCGCTTCATCGCCGAGCGCATCGCCGAGCGCCCCGTGCTCGGCTGGGGCATGGACGCGGCGCGCGCGATCCCCGGCGGCACGGCGCACGCCAGCGACGTCATGCCCGAAGTGAAGCTGACCGGCGTCGTCACCATGCTCCCGCTGCACCCGCATGACGCGGCGCTGCAATGGCGGCTCGAGCTCGGCCTGCCCGGCGCGTTGCTGTGCATCGCGATACTCGGGCTGGTGCTGTGGCGCGCGGCCCGGAGCCCGCACATCCCACCGCCGCAGCGCGCCCTGGTGCTCGGCTGCACCGCCGCCGTGCTGATCATCGCCATGCTGAGCTTCGGCGCCTGGCAGGCGTGGTGGCTCTCCTCCATCTGGCTCACCGCCGCGCTGCTTGCCGGAGTACAGCCGCGCCCGGTTTCGTGACAAGATGACGGGGGTACCGCCGCGAATAAGGCGGACTTGGGAGGAAGGACATGCAGGGTCTCATGATGGACATGCCGCTGCTGCTCTCGGGGCTCATCGAGTATGCGGCGGACTACCACGGCGCGACCGAGATCGTCGCCCGGACGATCGAGGGCGACGTCCAGCGTTACGGCTATGCCGATGCGCATCGCCGCATCAAGCGGCTCGCCAGGGCGCTGCTCCGGCTCGGCGCCAAGCCGGGCATGCGGATCGGCACGCTCGCCTGGAATACGCGCGAGCATTTCGAGATGTTTTACGGGGTGACCGGCACGGG
>DASWFH010000428.1:0-3866 GCA_036394355.1 Allostellaceae bacterium
AGGATCGAGGCGAAGTGGATGGCCCGCGCCAGGATGGTCACGGCCTGCATCGGGCGCTCCTGCGCTCGGCCATGATCATCCGCCGACGCGGAAGGTGAATGTGCCCTCCGTCGTATGCGTGTCGACCGAGACGACGCGCCACATAACCTTGTACGTGCCCGGCGGCAAGGGCTTGAGCGTGGCGTGCAGCAGGGTTGGATCGCGGTCATCGACCTGCGCGTCGCCGCCATCGACGCGTTGCCCGCCCTGGTCGACGATGCTGACCGTGCTGAAAGCCGCCTCAAGCTCCTGGGTGAACCACAGGCTGATGGAGGTGGGCGGCTGCCGCGAGGTGCTCCCCACCGCCGGACTCGCATGATCGAGGAAAGCATGGGCGCGCGCTGCCGACGCCGCGAAGAGCAGCGCCGGCAGCAGTAGAGGGGCGTACAAAAAGCGCATCGCTCAGCTAGTGAAAGATCGGACGACCGATGCTCGTCGAGAACAGGTCGTCAAGGACGAAACGGTGTTGGACGACGCCGCCGACATGGCGGCCCGTCCGGCTGTGGGCGGGAATGATAGCCTCGGCGCCGATCTGAAAATAGCGCCCTGCCCAGACGAGGCCGACGTCGCCGGTGTCGGGATCGACGATGGCGCTCGTCTGGGTCGGAAAACCCACGCCGATGCTGCCCGTGATGGCGAAGGGCTTCAGCCATTTCATACTGTCGGGCAAGTCGCCCATGCCCTTGCCGAAGAACAAAGCGGGGTCGCCGTGCTGAAGCGGTCGGCGCCCACCCGTTTGACGCCGGTGCCGCCGATTCCTCGCGGCAATCTCGATCTCCGCCGCGAGCAGCGCCGGAATCAGCGCCTGGATGGCGAGCGCGACGATGCCGAGCCGCAAGGCGGGCAAGAGGCTGGCGGCATGTGGCCCGTCTGCCGCCGGGCTGCTAAGGTCGAGCGCAAGACACTGGAGGAGCGCAAGCATGGAATACCGCAGCCTCGGCCGGAGCGGGCTCAAGGTCTCGCCGCTGTGTCTTGGCACGATGACGTTCGGGGGGCCCACCGATGCCGCGACGTCCGAGCGCATCATCACCCTGGCACGCGAGGCCGGCATCAATTTCATCGACACCGCGGACCAATACAATGACGGCCGCTCGGAAGACGTTGTCGGCCGCGCCATCGCCAAGTCACGCGACGCCTGGGTGCTCGCCAGCAAGCTGTGCAATCCGATGGGGATCGGGCCCAACGAGCGCGGGCTCTCGCGCAAATGGGTGATGCAGGCGGCGGAAGCGAGCCTGCGGCGGCTCGGCACCGACTACCTCGACATCTACTATCTCCACAAGGAGGACCACGGCACGCCCTTGGACGAGACGGTGCGCGCAACGGGCGATCTCGTGCGGCAGGGGAAGATCCGCTATTTCGGCGTCTCGAACCACCGCTCCTGGCGTATCGCCGAGATCTGCGCCATCGCCGACCGGTTGGGGATCGATCGGCCGGTGGTAAGCCAACCCTACTACAACGCCATGAACCGGATGCCCGAAGTGGAGCAGCTTCCGGTCTGCGCTCATTACGGCCTTGGCGTCGTGCCCTACAGTCCGCTGGCGCGCGGCGTGCTCACCGCCAAATACCGGGCCGATGTGCCGCCGCCGACAGGCACGCGCGCCGGCCGCCAGGACATGCGCATGATGCAGACGGAATGGCGGCCGGAATCGCTGCATCTCGCCCAGCAGATCAAGATCCATGCCGAGGCGCGCGGCATCACCGCGGGCCAGTTCGCCGTCGCCTGGGTGCTGAACAATCGCCTGGTCACCTCGGTCATCGCCGGTCCGCGCACGGAAGAACAGTGGCCGGACTACGTCGCCGCGCTCTCCTATCGCTTCACCGCGGAGGACGAGGCTTTCATCGACCGCCTCGTGCCGAGCGGCCATCCCTCGACGCCCGGCTACAACGATCCCGCCTATCCGATCGAGGGACGCGTGGCGCGGAGCGCGGGTCAAGCGTGATCATGCCGAGCCTCGGATGGGAGCGATGACATTTCGCGCGAGGACACGAATGCACAGCCGGATGATCGCCATGCTGGTCGCCAGCGTGCTCGCCGCAGCCGGCGCTGCGCGCGGCGAGGACAAGGTCAGCTTCGGCACCGACTGGAAAGCCGAGGCCGAGCATGGCGGCTACTACCAGGCGATCGCCGCCGGCATCTACAAAAAGCACGGCTTGGACGTGAGCCTGCGCCAGGGCGGACCGCAGGTTAACCACGCGCAATTGCTGGCGGCCGGCCGGCTCGATTTCAACGAGGCGCCCAATTCATTCATATCGCTCAACTTTGTCGCCGAAAATATCCCGATGGTGGCGGTCGCGGCGATGTTCCAGAAGGATCCCTCGGTGCTGATCGCGCATCCCGGCGTTGGCAATGACAGCCTCGCGGCGTTGAAGGGCAAGCCGATCATGATCGGCGCCGATACGCGGGTCGGCTGGTGGCTGTTCCTCAAAGCTAAGTTCGGCTACAGCGACGAGCAGATTCGTCCCTACACCTTCAACGTCGCTCCGTTCCTCGTCGACGAGCATGCGGTGCAGCAGGGCTATCTGACGAGCGAGCCCTTCACCATCGAGCAGCAGGGCGTCACGCCGGTCGTCCTGCTGATCGCCGACGCCGGCTATTCGAGCTATGGCTCGATCATCCAGACCTCGCGCAAGATGATCGAGCAGAGACCCGATCTGGTGCAGCGCTTCGTCGATGCCAGCATCGAAGGATGGTACAGCTATCTCCATGGCGATCCTTCGTCCGCCAATGCGCTCATCAAGCAGGATAATCCGGAGATGACGGACGCGCTCCTGGCCTATGCCGTCGCCAAGATGAAGCAATACGGCATCGTCGACAGCGGCGACGCGGCGAAGCACGGTATCGGCGCGATGAGCGACGCGCGTTGGCAGGATTTTCACAAAATCATGGTAGAGCAGGGGCTCTATCGCCGTGATCTGGGCTATGGCAAGGCGTACACATTGCAATTCGTCAACAAGCGCACAGGCGTCGCTCCCGCGCGACAGTGATCGGCCGGGCGCGATGCAACATGAAAATTACGAAACAAAGCCAATTTTCTCATTGGAGAGGGTCCGCAAGACCTTCCGCAGCGGCACCGCGGCGCTGGCCGGGATCGATCTCGCCGTCGCATCCGGCGATTTCCTGAGCATTCTCGGCCCGTCCGGTTGTGGCAAGAGCACGCTCCTGCGCATCATCGCCGGGCTCGTGCCGCCCTCGGCGGGCCAGGTCCGATGGGCGGAAGGCGACGTCCGCCGGCACATCGGCTTCGTCTTCCAGGAGTCGACGCTCATGCCGTGGGCGACGGTATGGGACAATGTCTACCTCCCGCTGCGCCTCGCCGGACGCTCGCGCGCCGCCGCGGCGGCGGCGATCGCCGCGACCTTGGCGTCGCTCGGTCTCGACGCCTTCGAGAAGGCCTATCCGCGCGAGCTCTCGGGTGGCATGCGCATGCGCGTGTCGATCGCCCGTGCCCTCGTCAATGCGCCGCGGCTGTTGCTGCTCGACGAACCCTTCGCCGCGCTCGACGAGCTCACGCGCTTCAGGCTCAACGAGGACCTGCTGCGCCTGTGGGAGCGGCAGCGCTGGACCGTGGTTTTCGTCACGCACAGTGTCTTCGAAGCGGCGTTCCTGTCGAACCGCATCGTGGTGATCACGCCGCGGCCGGGCCGCATCATCGCCGATCTGCCGATCGATCTGCCCTATCCGCGCAACGCCGGCCTGCGCACGGCGCCCGACTATGCCGAGCGTTGCCGCGCCATCTCCGCTCTGCTCAGCGAGAGCCTCTCATGAGCGCGCGACGGCTCGAGCGCATCGTAGAAATCGCAGCGCCGCTGGCCGCCGGCGCGCTGTT
>DASWFH010000429.1:0-3413 GCA_036394355.1 Allostellaceae bacterium
TCGAAGGCGACGCCTTCGGTCTCGAGCAGATGATCGAGCACGCCCCAAGTGAAGGCGCCGAACGATCCGCCGCCTTGCAGCGCCAGCGACAGCAGCCGCCGGCGCGACCGGAGTCGCAGCCAGCGGCGCATCGTCGAGGACTGGGCAGTGGCGGCAATAGGGTCGCTTCCAAGCGTCATAAGGGCCTGCTCATGTTGCATTGCATCAAAACCGCTAAGTTAACGATAAGGCTGAACTGTTAAGGAATTATGTGGCTTCGAAGGGGCATCACACGCCGTTTTGCTGCATAGCAGCATAGCGCGTCCGGGGCTTGAACGGAGCCGTTCCCGGCCGGCGCCGGCAGCCCTGCACAAACTTCCAGCAATTTGTCGCGAAACGAGGCATGGCGACGCGATGCGGGCGGCGACACGTGCCGTACGGCGTGCTTTCGCGGCGCGGCATCGAGCGTTCGAGGCGATGCGACCGCACCCGTCGGGAACGGAATTCTTCTCGCCGCCGAATGGATTGTTCGGTAGATCGTTGTTGACATGCGCCATGCCGCCCGCGTGGCGAAGCGTGCGCCCGCTCGCGCGCGTGAAGACGGCGCTCGACAGGCCGTATTCCGTGTCGTTGGCGAGGCGCAGCGCGTCCGCCTCGCCGCGCGCGGATGACCGGCGCCATCCGCTCGAACATCTCTCTGATCGTCCGCGGCGGCGCCGATGAGGCGAAAACATCTGCGGCCCGGCGGGAGGTGCGTTCGGCGCTTGCGTTGATTCAGGCAGCAATGGAGACGGCCCATGACCATGATGAAAGCAATGCGCATCCATCGGTTTGGCGGACCCGAGGTGATGGACATCGAGGAAGTGCCGGTGCCGCAGCCGCAGGCGGACGAGCTGCTCGTCCGCGTTCATGCCGCCAGCGTAAACCCCATCGACTACAAGATACGTCGCGGCGTGGGTGGCGCGGACAAGCTGCCGCTCACGCTGGGCCGCGATGCTTCCGGTGTCGTGGAGAGCGCCGGCTCTCGCGTCGAGCGCGTCAAGCCCGGCGACGCGATCTATGCCATGCTCGGCCCGGATCGCGGCGCCTTCGCCGAATACGTGGTGGTCAAGACCGGCGAAGGCGCGCCGAAGCCGTCGCGGCTCGGCCATGTCGAGGCGGCGGCGGTGCCGCTCGCGGGTCTCACCGCGTGGCAGGGGCTGTTCGACCATGGCGGGCTCAAGCCGGGGCAGCGCGTGCTCATCCATGGCGGCTCCGGCGGCGTCGGCCATTTCGCCGTCCAATTCGCGAAGGCGAAGGGGGCGACGGTGCTGACCACCGTGTCGGGCGAGAACATCGGCTTCGTGCGCGATCTCGGCGCCGATCAAGCCATCGACCACAAGACACAGCGCTTCGAGGAGATCGCGCGCGACATCGATCTCGTCTTCGATCTCGTCGCGGGCGAGACCCAGGAACGCTCGTGGCCCGTGCTGAAGCCCGGCGGTATCCTGGTTTCGACGCTGGGGCAGCCATCACCGCAAAAGGCGGCGCAGCACAAGGTGCGCGCCATCGGTTATCGCGCGCAGCCCAACGCCGCCGAGCTCGCCGAGATCGGCCGGCTGATCGATGACGCCAAGGTGCGCGTCGTCATCGCCGCTACGTTCCCGCTGGCGCGAGTCCGCGAGGCGGAGGAGCTGCTGGAGCGCGGCCATGTGCGCGGCAAGGTCGTGGTGACGCTCGTCGCCTGAGCCGGCGGCTCAGCGCGGCGCCGGCGTTTCCCGCTGCAGCAACAGCGCGCGCAGGCGGCAATAGGCGTCGTCGATCGGCAAGCGCTGCGGCGGCTGCACACTCGCCTCCAGCACGCGGTTCTGCTCGGCCCAGTCGCGCACATAGGCGGTGAGGAAGGGATCGGCGAGGATGGCGTCGACGACCTGGTTCTGCGTGCCCAAGGGCGGCGCGCCGTTCTCGGTGGTCAGCTCCTGGTGGAGCTGCTCGACATAGGCGAGCGCGTCGATGATGGCGTCGGAATCTTCGGTGAGGTGCATGGATCGGCCTCCGCCGGACATACACTAAACACGGCGCGGCCGGCGGCGTTCATCGGCTTGCCCGCGCGTCTTTCCAGCGCCCCAAGGAGCAACGCGAGGCGGGGATGGGAATTCTCGAGGCGGCGGTCGCCGGCGCGCGGTTGCGCTTTCGCACCGTGCTGATGACCGCCTTCGCCTTCATCCTCGGCGTCGTGCCGCTGCTCGTCACCACCGGCGCCGGCGCGGCGAGCCGCCGCGACATCGGCACCACCGTCTTCGCGGGTATGCTGGCGGCGACGCTCATCGGCATCCTCTTCATCCCCGGCCTCTTCGTCCTGTTCCAGACCTTGCGCGAGAAGGTCAGCCGCCGGCCATGGCCCCAGCCGAGCGGTGATACGCCCAAGGTATAAGCCGGCAGCGCGTCGAGCCCGATGATGACCAGCGTCGCCGCTTCAGAATGAATAGCGCCGCAGGCCGCCATCGACGGGGATCACCGTCCCCGTGATGTAGCGGCCGCGCGGCGAGGCGAGAAACGCGGCCAGATTGGCGAGATCCTCCGGCTGGCCATATTCGCCCAAGGGGATTTCCTGCGCGGAGAAGCGCTTGCGCTCCTCCTCGGGATAGTTGCGCAGGATCTGCTCGCTCATGATGCGGCCGGGCGCGATCGAGTTTACGGTGATGCCGTGGCGCCCGACTTCGCGTGACAATCCTTTCGCCCAGGAATGCACCGCCGCCTTGGCGGCGAAGGCGGCGTTGAGCCGGTCGGGCTCGGACTTGCCGGTGATGTTGATGATGCGCCCCCAGCGACGCTCGATCATGCCGGGCAGAACGGCGTGGGTGAGCTGGCGCAGCCGCGTGAAGTTGAGCGTCATCGCCTCTTCCCAGCGCTCCTCAGCCGCGTCGACCGGGAGCGGCCGGCTGCCGCCGGCGCAGTTGACGAGAATCTCGACCTTGCCCAGCGCCGCGGATGCGGCGTCGCCGATGCGCCGCGGCGCCTCCGGCGACATGACGTCTTCGACGATGAGGGCGATGCGCGGGTTCTGCGCCGCATCGATGTCGCGCGCGAGCTCCTCGAGCAGCGCCCGGCGCCGTGCGACCGCCGCCAGCTTCACCCCTTCCGCCGCCAGCGCCACCGCGATCGCGCGCCCGATCCCCATGCTGGCCCCGGTGACCAACGCGGTCCGACCCTCAAGCTGCAGATCCATGGATGCCTCGATAGTAGCGAAATGGCGCCTGACTGTAGCACAGCGCGCAAGGCGCCACCCCCGATCGGTGATCCACGGCAGCGCTCGAACCGGCTATATTGACGGGGCTGCCGCCAGGGCCATTCGGGGTGAGGGTCAGACATGGCGACCTATGACGACGGTTCTGCCGGGATCGCCGTTGCGCAGCTGGCGGAACTCGGCGGCAGCTTGCTGCGCGATTGCCGCT
>DASWFH010000430.1:0-2939 GCA_036394355.1 Allostellaceae bacterium
GCGCGCCAAAAGACGACGGCCCCGGTGGGGGAAGACCGGGGCCGTCTGATGAAGCGGTCAGGGGAAGACCGCTGCGAAGGACGGAGACGAGCCGATTATCGTCTCGCGCTCGCTAAGTAGACGTTGGGATTGCGCCCCGAATTCGCTCGAATCATGGCGAAACAGTGATTTCTGCGGATCTCGGCCGTTGTCGACGTTCTTGGCCCGTCGGCAGGGGTCACTCGTAGGTCCGTGCGTCCTCGATGACCTTGCCGTCATTGGGCAGGCTGCCGGGCGGAACCAGCTGCACCGCGCCTTTGAGCTTGGTGGCGGCGGCGAGGCTCTCGGCGAGGCGGGCGGCCAGCGCCGGGTCGGTGCCGGCGGGCGCCTCGGCTCTCAAGGTCATGACGTCGTTCTGCCCGTCATGGCTGACGACCAGGCGGGCGCGCCCGACCTCCTTGTGGCGCTTCACCGCTTCGGCGACCTGCTCGGGATGGACGAACATGCCCTTGACCTTGGTGGTCTGGTCGGCGCGCCCCATCCAGCCGGCGATGCGCGTGTTGGTGCGTCCGCAGGGGCTCCTCCCCGGCAGGATGGCCGAGAGGTCGCCGGTGGCGAAGCGGATCAGCGGGTAGTCGGCGGTCAGCGTCGTCACCACCACTTCGCCGACCTCGCCCTCGGCGACGGGATCGCCGCTGCCGGGTCGCACCAGCTCGAGGATGATGCCCTCGTCGATCACCAGCCCCTCATGCGCCTCGGTCTCGTAGGCGATGAGGCCGAGATCGGCGGTGCCGTAGGCCTGCACCGCGGCGACGCCGCGGCCGGCGATCTCGTTGCGCAGCGCCGGCGGGAAGGCCTCGCCCGAGACCAGCGCGCGCTTGAGCGAGGCGAGGTCGGCGCCGAGCTCGCGGCCCTTGTCGAGGATGATGCGCAGGAAGGAAGGCGTGCCGACATAGCCGACGGGCTTGAGATCGGCGATCGCCTTGATCTGCTGCTCGGTCTGGCCCGTGCCGCCGGGGATGACGGCGCAGCCCAGCGCATGCGCGCCGGTCTCCATCATCGAGCCGGCCGGCGTCAGGTGATAGGAGAAGCAATTGTGCAGGAGATCGCCGGCGCGGAAGCCGGCGGCGAAGAGCGCGCGCGCCATGCGCCAGTAATCCGGTCGCCGCCCCTCGGGATCATAGATCGGGCCAGGCGACATGAAGACGCGCGCGAGCGCGCCCGGCGCTGCAGCGAGGCCGCCGAAAGGCGGCGCCTGCTTCTGCAGCGCGATGAGCTGGCTCTTGCGCGTCACCGGCAGCTCGGCGAGCGCCTCGCGGCTGGTCACCGCATGCGGCTCGATGTCCTGCAGCAGCGCGGCGAAATAGGGCGCATGTCGCTTGGCATGCGCCACCTGCTGCGGCAGCGCCGCCATCAGCGCGCGCTCGCGCTGTTCCGGATCGCGGGTCTCGAGTGCGTCGTAGTAGCGAGCATCGGCCATGCGATACCTCCCGGATGTCCGTCATGGCCGGGCTTGTCCGGCCATCCACGTCTTTGCCTGCCCGGTGCGGGCTCTCGCGGTTGCGAGCGCAACCGCTGACGCCCGCCCGCGATCGCGCTGCGCGCGACGCGAGTCACGCCAGCCAGCGCTTGCGGCGGCGGTAATGCTTGACGGCGTGGTAGTCCTTGTGCCCGGCGCCGCCGAGATAGAATTCCTGGATGTCCGGGTTCTGCTTCAACGTCTCCGCCGTGCCGTTCATGACGATGCGGCCGTTCTCGATGAGATAGGCGTCGTTGACGATGTCGAGCGCCGCCGTGGCGTTCTGCTCGACCAGGAGAATGCCAACGCCGTCCTGGTTTAGGCGGCGGATGATGCCAAAGATCTCGTCGACCAGGAAGGGTGCAAGCCCGAGGCTCGGCTCGTCCAGCAGCAGCAGCTTGGGCGCGGTCATCAGCGCGCGGCCGATCGCCAGCATCTGCTGCTCGCCGCCGGAGAGATAGCCTGCCTTGGCCGAGCGCCGCTCCGTGAGGCGCGGGAAATAGCCGTAGACCATGTCCTTGAGCTCGGCGATGCGGCGGCGGTCGCGATGCATCGAGGTCGCGGCGACGAGGTTCTCGTCCGGCGTGAGATGCTCGAACACGCGCCTTCCCTCGAGCACATGGGCGATGCCGAGCCTGACGCGGTCGGGCGGCGACAGCGCGGCGATATCCTCGCCCTTGAAGCGGATCTCGCCGCGGGTCACCTCGCCGCGCTCCGGCTTGAGCAGGCCGCTGATCGCCTTGAGCGTCGTGCTCTTGCCGGCGCCGTTGGCGCCGAGGAGGGCGACCATGCCCCCCTCGGCGACCTCGACCGACACGCCCTTGATCGCCAGGAAGACGCGGTCGTAGACGACCTCGACATTGCCGAGCGACAGCATCACGGGGGGGGCATTCACTTGCCGGAAGCCTTGAACTCCTCCGCGCTCTTGTGGACGAGGGTCCAGACGATGTCCTGGTAGGCGGCGGACCAGTCGCTCTTGGCCGTCCATTTGCTGCCGTCCCAGGCGGCGATGCGGCCGCGCCCGCCGCCCTGGTGATCCTCGCTGGTGATGGTCACCGGCGGCAGCAAGCCGTCGGCGGTGAAGTCCTTGATGCTCTCGAGCCCGTGTTTGAGCTTGGCCGGCGTCAGCGGCTCGCCTTCCGTGTCGAGCGCGCGCCGGGCGCCCTCGGCGAAGAGCGCCATGCTGGCGACGCCGATGTTGTAATAGGTGCTGCCGACCTTCTCGGCCGGGCCGGCGGACTTGCCCTTGGCCACCACCTCCTGCTCGATCGCCTTGATGACCGCCGGGTCCTTGCCGGAAGCGACGCCCTCGAAGCGCAGCAGCCCCTTGGTCTGGTCGGCGCCGATGATGTTGGCGTCGGTCTCGGAGATCCAGATGACGGAGGCGAGGTGGTCGAGCGGCACGCCGTTGCGCATCGCCTCGCGCACTGACACCGGCTGG
>DASWFH010000431.1:0-9263 GCA_036394355.1 Allostellaceae bacterium
AGGAGAACACGACGGCGCGGCCCTCGCGCTCGAACAGCCTGGCGTCGGCGGCGGAGCGCTTGAGCATGGCGCCGCGCGGCGCCAGCGAGCCGAACAGCGCGACGAGGCCGCCTTGCGGCTGCAGCGGCGCGTCGAGCGGCCGCACCACTTTGCAGTCGACATAGGCACCCTCGCTTTCGGCGAGGCGCTGGCCGAGTGTCTCGCCGGTGACGGTGAGGCAGTCGAGATGGAGCATCGGCTTCAACTCGCGCAGCACCGCGCCGATGCCGCCGGCGGCGAACAGATCCTCCATGTAATGCGGCCCCGTCGGCTTCAGATCGACCAGCACCGGCGTCGCGTCGCTGAGCGCGTTGAGCTGCGTCAAGGGGATGTCGACGCCGACGCGGCCGGCGATCGCCGTCAGATGCAGAATGGCGTTGGTCGAGCCGCCGATGGCGAGCAGCACGCGCAGCGCGTTCTCGAGCGATTTCCGGGTGATGATGTGGTCGGGCGTGAGCTTCGCCTGCGCCAGCTTCACCGCGGCGGCACCGCTCGCCTCGGCGGCGCGCAACCGGTCGGCATGGACGGCGGGGATCGCCGCCGTACCCGGCAGCATCATGCCGAGCGCCTCGGCGAGCGACGCCATGGTGCTCGCCGTGCCCATCACGGCGCAGGTGCCGGCGGTGGTGGCGAGCCGGCCCTCGACCTCGTCGATCTCCTGGCGGCCGATCTCGCCGGCGCGGAAGCGCGCCAAGAAGCGGCGGCAATCGGTGCAGGCGCCGAGCCGCTCGCCGCGATAGGGGCCCGTCATCATCGGCCCGGTCACGAGCTGGATCGCCGGCACATTGGCGGAGGCCGCGCCCATCAGCTGCGCCGGCACCGTCTTGTCGCAGCCGCCGACCAGCACGACCGCGTCCATCGGCTGGGCGCGGATCATCTCCTCGGTGTCGACGGCCATCAGGTTGCGGAACATCAGGCTGGTCGGGTTGAGATAGACCTCGCCCAGCGAGATGGTCGGGAACTCGATCGGCAGCGCGCCCGCCGCCAGCACGCCGCGCTTCACCGCGTCGACCAGCTCGGGGACCAGGCGATGGCAGTTGTTGAAGCCGCTCGCCGTGTTGGCGATGCCGATGACCGGCTTCGCCAGCATTGCCGCCGAATAGCCCATCGACTTGGCGAAGGAGCGGCGCAGGTAGAGCGCGAAGTCGCGGTCGCCGTAATTGGTGAGGCCGCGGGCAAGGCCGATCGGGTCGGTCATCGAGGGACTCCGAGGAGGGACGCCCGCCAGCTAACCCGCCCGGCGGCAGCGCTGTCAATGCGCGGCGGCGCCGGAGGGGCCGGGTGCGGTGGCGCCGCGGCTGTTTTCCGCCGCTTCGGCGCGGCTTCGGAGCGTGGTATGATCGGCGCGGAACATGCACCGGACGGGCAGGCGAGGATCGCCATGAAGACCCTGTTGGCCGTCGTCAGCGACGGCACCGCCGTACCGCTGCTTGAGACGGCGCTGCTGGTCGCGCGCCGCTTCGGCGCCCGCATCGTCGGCTTGAACGCCCTCACCAGCGAGTATGCCGTCGTGTTCGGCGGCGAGATGGGCTTCTCGATCTCCTCCGAGGTCGACCGCACGCTGGAGCGCGAGGGGCAGGACCGGCGCGAGCAGGCGCGGGCGCTGTTCTCCTCCTTCATGCGCCAGCACGGCGTGCCCGTGGGAAGCGCCCCGGGCGAGGGCCCGAGCGCCGAGTGGCGCGAGGAATCCGGGCGCCAGAACTCGGTCACCGGCACGCTCGGCCGCGTCTTCGACCTGATCGCGGTGGAGCGCCCGGCCAAGCTCGCCTCGCTGGCCGAGGCGACGCTCGAGGACGCCTTGTTCGAGAGCGGCCGGCCGGTGCTGATGACGCCGCCCGCCCCGCTTGCCAGCATCGGCGAGCAGGTTCTCCTCGCCTGGAACGGCAGCACCGAGACGGCGCGCACGGTGGCCTTCGCCATGCCGTTCCTGAAACGCGCCAAAAGCGTGCAGGTGGTGAGCGTCGAGGGCGGCATGACGCCGGGCCCCTCGGCCGAGGACCTGGCGGCGACGCTGTCGCGCCACGCCATCGCCGCCATCGGCCGCCATGTCGCGGCGCGCGGCCGCACGCCGGGCGAGCTCTATCTCGACGAGGCCAAGGCGATCGGCGCCGACCTCATGGTGAAGGGCGCCTATACCCAGAGCCGGCTGCGCCAGATGATCTTCGGCGGCGCCACCCGGCACATCATCATGGAAGCGACCATGCCGGTCATCCTCGCGCATTAGGCGATTGACGCCGAGCGCCTGGTCACCCGCCGCCGTCGCCCGCGATCTTAGCGCGCTGCGCCAAGCGCTTGCGCCGACCCCGCCGGATTTTCAGTAAAATTGGCGGCAAAATCCGGGCGATTTAACCGGACATTATCCCCGCAGGCTCTAGCATGACTCCAGCGCGTTGCGGAAGGGCGGGGACACGGCAATGGATGCGTCATCGGTTCGTCGAAGCGCCGAGCGCCGCGTTTGCGGCGAAAGGTGGAAAGGCGCCTGAATGGCCAGCGCAAGCCTCGACCTCGCAGCCATGTGGAAGGGGTCCCTCGCCTACCGCTCGCCGCAGACCGCCCGGGTGTTCGACACGCCCGACGCGCAGAAGCGGCACCAGCCGCGGAATTGCTGGACGGGCGAGTACTCGTTCGGCAAATGAGCGCGCCGCATTGGCTTTGGCGCGGTCGCGCAGCTAACATACGGGCGCAATAGGGGAATCCAGGTGACCGGCATGGAAACGATCGAGGCGAGTTGGCCCTGGCTCAAGGCCTATCCGCCGGGGATCGATTGGCGCGCCCGCTTCCCCGAGCAGCCGCTCTACCAGTTCCTCGAGGACAGCGTCGCCCGCTTCGGCGACCGTCCCTGCCTGGACTTCCTCGGCAGATCCTACAGCTATGCCGAGATCGGCCGGCTGGTGCGGCGCGCCGCCAAGGGCTTCGCCGCGCTCGGCGTGCGCCGCGGCGTGCGCGTCGGGTTGATGCTGCCCAACACGCCCTACTACGTCATCGCCTATTACGCCGTGCTCGAGGCCGGCGGCATCGTCGTCAATTTCAACCCGCTCTACGCCCCGCCGGAGATCCGCCGCTTCGTCGAGGATGCCGAGGTCGCCATCATGGTGACGCTCGACCTGAAGCAGCTTTACGCGCCGCTGGCGCCGCTGCTGGGCGAGGCGGGGTTGCGCAAGATCGTGCTGTGCGCCATGGCGGATGTCCTGCCCTTCGGCAAGGCCGCGCTCTACCGCCTGCTGAGGCGGCGCGACACGATGCAGGTGCCGCGCGACGGCGCCCATATCGGCTTCGGCGAGCTCGTCGCCAATGACGGCGTCTTCACCCCTGCCGCGGTCGAGCCGACGCGCGACCTGGCCGTCCTGCAATACACCGGCGGGACGACGGGCGCGCCCAAGGCGGCGATGCTGACGCATCAGAACCTCACCGCCAACACCCTGCAATGCCTGCGCTGGTTTCCCGGCATGGAGCCCGGCCGCGAGCGCGCGCTCGCCGTGCTGCCGTTCTTCCATGTCTTCGCCATGACGGTGGCGATGAACCTGTCGATCGCGTCGGGGGCCGAGATCGTGCTGCTGCCGCGCTTCGAGATCAAATCGCTGCTCGCGGCGATCCGGCGCAAGCGGCCGACCACCATGCCGGGCGTGCCGACGCTGTTCACCGCCGTCTGCGCCCAGGCCGCAGCGCGGCATGTCGACCTCACCTCGATCAAATCCTGCATCTCCGGCGGCGCGCCGCTGCCGCTCGAGGTCAAGAGCAAGTTCGAGGCGGCGACGCGATGCACGCTGGTCGAGGGCTACGGCCTCAGCGAGACCTCGCCGGTGGTGGCCTGCAACCCGCTCCATGGCGTCAACAAATCGGGCTCGGTCGGGCTGCCGCTGCCCGACACCATCGTCGAGATCGTCTCGCTCGACGACCCGTCGCGGCTGGCGGCGCCCGGCGAGCGCGGCGAGGTGACCGTGCGCGGGCCGCAGGTCATGGCGGGTTATTGGCGCAAGCCCGAAGCCACCGTGGCGGTCTTCAGCGGCGGCAGGCTGCGCACCGGCGATGTCGGCTATGTCGACGCCGACGGCTATCTGTTCCTCGTCGACCGCATCAAGGACATCATCATCGCCGGCGGCTACAAGATCTACCCGCGCAACATCGAGGAAGCCATCTACCAGCATCCCAAGGTCGCCGAATGCATCGTGCTCGGCGTCGCCGACGCCTATCGCGGGCAGACGGTGAAGGCCTATGTCGCCTGCGTGCCCGGCGCCGTGCTGGACGACAAGGAGCTGCTGGCCTTCCTCAAAGGCAAGCTGTCGCCGATGGAAATGCCGAAGATCATCGAATTCCGCGCGACGCTGCCCAAGACGCTCATCGGCAAGCCGTCGAAAAACGCGCTGCTCGAGGAAGAGGCCCGGCGGCAGGCAGGCGGCTGACCGCGCGGACCCGACCCGTTCGGGCTCGTTTCCACCCCTTTCTGCGTGGCCGGGGAATTCGCGCTAACCGAAAAGAATCCACTCGACTCCGCAACCCGAGATGGGGACAAATTGTTCATTGGGGGTGGCTTCGAGAATCGGAGCGCGTGCCATGCTGCACCGGATCATCCCTGCGGTCTCCCTCCTGGCGCTGGTGGGCTGCCAGCCCTATTACCCCTATCCCCAATATTCGGCCTATGGCTACTACCCCGGCCGCCCGGTGGTTTCCGTGGCCGCGCCGCCGACGGAGATGGAGCTGAACGCACAGCGTGCCGGCGTGGCGCCCGGCCTCGCCGCGACCCCGCCGGCGCTGATCGGCGGCCCGTTCCGCGATGCTGGCGCGCAGCCGGGCGAGCTCGGCTTCGCCGCCGGGGACCCGGTGCGCCGCACCGCCGTCGCGAACTACGCCAACCGCCACGTCGAGTGGCTGACGCTCAAGAACGGCGGCATCCTCGTCTATGAGCGGCTCGACACCGGCGCCGTCACCGGCCCGAGCGATATCGAGCTTCTCCGCTCCGACCTCGACTGGCCGGCCTTCCGCCAGCGCGGCATCGGCTTCGACGCCGCCAGGCTGGAGACGGTCGGCCCCTTCACCTATCTGGCGCAATCCTCGCCGATGTATAACTGCGTCATCTTCCGGGGCAAGCTGACGCAGGCCGGGGCGTCGCTCACCCGGCAGGCCTACGGCAATGTCTGCTACGCCAAAGCGGCGAAGGATCTAGCCGGCGTCAGGGCGGAGATGGTCGATATCCTCTCCCATGTCCGCGTCGGTGACGGCGCGACCCGAGTGGCGAGTGCCGCCCAGGCCGCGCCGGCACCGCTTGCCGTAGCGGCAAGGCTGCCCGGCGAGGCGTCTACCGGCGGCGGCTTGGCCGTCGCCATCGAGCAATGCCGCTCGCGCGTCAGCTTCAGCGGCACGCCGGCGCTCATGGACCTGCCGGGCGTGCCGGCGGCGACGCGCTTCATCGAATACCGCTACGCCAGCGGCGCCTATAGCGAGACGGCGACCTGCTCGTGCAAGAAGGATGTCGACTACGCCAGGGTGTCGCAGTTCGACGCCGTCGACAACGCGCGCAGCGCCGCCGAGCGGAACGGCTTCACCCTGCAGATCGCCACCTTCGACGACACGCCCGAGCTCGGCAAGGAGCTGCGCTACGAGGCGCGGCAGAATACCGGCGACGTCTTGCTGGTGGGGCGCAATTTCTTCCGGCGCTGCAGCCTGTCGGTGAAGGCGACCGCCGCCTCCGACGCCGATCAGGCGAAGGCGCGCAAGTTCATCGCCTCGGTGGGCGCCAGCACGGCCGAAGCGGCGGCGCCGGCCGCCTCCGCGGCGGAAGCCGCTGCGGCCGGCTCGACGCAGCAGCCGGTCATCTCGACGGCGGAGAAGCCGGAGACGCCGCCGACGCCGGCGCCGCGGCAGCCGGTGACCGAGGCGAAGGTCGACAGCGCGAAGCCCGCGGAAGCGACCGTCCAGCCGGCCGTCGAGCAGACGACCTCCGGCGATGCGACGGTGACGCGGCTGCGGCGGCTCAAGATGCTCAAGGAGCAACAGCTCATCACGCCCGACGAGTACGACGCCAAGCGCAAGGGCATCATCGACGCGCTATGATGGCAGGAGCGCCGCGATCCGCCCGGCGGTTTGACCCGCCGGGCGGTGCGCAACGCACGCTCCTCGACCTAAACCAGGCTTACTTGAACGTCTTGGTGGTGTAGCTCGCGACTTCGTCGGCGACGTGCTCGACGGCGTCGTCCATCGATTTCCCGAGCAAGCTGCTGCCGACCTTGCCCTCGCTGCGGATCTTGCCGAGCTCCTTGCCGCTCTTGTCGAGATAGACCGCCTCGACCGTCACGGAGCCCTTGGCCTGTCCGGTGACGCCGCCGAACGACCAGCGCGCGCCGTCGCCGGCATTGTAGTCGACGACCCGATAGGCCACCTTGACGTTGGGGCCCTTGCCGAAGGCGCCGGGCTTGTAGAGCTTGGCGGTCAGCTTCTCATGCAGCTCCGACATGATCTCCGGCGGGCAGGACACCGTCGGCTTGCCCTCCATCAGCGTGATCGCGCTGACCTTCATCGGCTGCGCCGGGGGCGCCATCACCGTGGTCTGGCCGCCGCCGCAAGCGGCGAGCGCCAGCCCGAAAGCCGCCGCCAAACCCACTCCGACCATCGCGCCCCGCGGGGCGCCTCTCTCCGATTTCCCACGCATTTGATCTTCCCTCGCAGATTGAAGCTCGTGGGCGCTAGTAAATAAGGTGCAGCTTGCCGGATTGTTAATGACGCCCGTGCGACCCATCGGTTGTCACACCGCGCCGCCGCAGCGCAGGCAGCGCGCGGATTTTTGCACTGGACAAAGGCTTCGTGCGGCCTTACCTTTGCGTTAGTCACCTGACGTTAACGGTAGGTAGCATGTCCGCGCATCCGGCGGCGACAAGCGAAGCGGCGCCCCGCCTTTACTCGATCGGCGATCTCTCCAGCGAGCTGGCGCTGTCGTGCCGCGCCATCCGCTTCTACGAGGATCACGGCCTGCTGGCGCCGCAGCGCATCGGCGGCCAGCGCGTCTATGGCGCGCGCGACCGCGCCCGGCTGCAGCTCATCCAGCGCGGCAAGCGCCTAGGCTTCGCGCTCGCCGACATCAAGGAATTGCTCGACCTTTACGACGTCGACGCCGATCACCTCGAGCAGATGCGCGCCACGCTGGCCAGGGGCCGCGCGCGCATGGCCGAGCTCGAGCGGCAGCGCGAGGAGATTGCGCTCACGCTCCAGGAGCTGCGCCAGATCGAGGCGCATCTCCTCGACTGCATCGCCCAGAAGGAGGCTGCCGCGCGCTCCGGCGGCCGGAAAGGAACCCCCTCATGAAGAACGTGGTCATCGCCGGCTACGCGCGCTCGCCCTTCCACTTCGCCAAGAAGGGCGCGCTGGCGCGGGTGCGCCCCGACGAGCTGGCGGCGCAGGTCGTCGCCGCGCTGGTCGAGCGCAGCAGGATCGATCCCAAGGATATCGAGGATGTGATCATGGGGTGCGCCATTCCCGAGGGCGAGCAGGGACTCAATATCGGCCGCATCGTGGGCTTCCTCGCGCACCTGCCGCTCAACGTGGCCGGCGCCACGGTGAACCGCTTCTGCGGCTCGTCGATGCAGGCGATCCACATGGCGGCGGGCGCCATCCAGCTCGATGCCGGCGAGGCCTTCATCTGCGCCGGCGTCGAATCGATGACGCGGGTGCCGATGACCGGCTTCAACCCGTCGCCGCATCCCGGCCTCGCCAAGGAATATCCGCAGGCCTACATCTCGATGGGCCAGACGGCGGAGAATGTCGCGCGCAAATACCAGGTGACGCGCGAGCAGCAGCAGGAGCTCGCGGTCAAGAGCCACAAGAAGGCGGCGGCGGCGCAGGTGGCCGGCAAGCTCAAGGACGAGATCGTCGCCATCAAGGCCAAGGACGGCACCATCGACCAGGATGGCTGCATCCGCCCCGACACGACGCAGGAGACGCTCTCCGGGCTGCAGCCCGCTTTCGACGCCGAAGGCACGGTGACCGCCGGCACCGCCTCGCCGTTGACCGACGGCGCCGCCGCCGTGCTGGTCACGACCGAGGACTACGCCAAGCGCAACAACCTGCCGATCCTGGCGCGGCTCAAGAGCATTGCCGTCGCCGGTTGTGCGCCGGAGATCATGGGGATCGGCCCGGTGCCGGCGGCGCAGAAGGCGCTGAAGCGCGCCGGCCTCGCCATCAAGGACATCGACGTTGTCGAGATCAACGAGGCCTTCGCCTCGCAGGCCATCGCCTGCATGCGCGAGCTCGGGATCGATGAGGGCAAGGCCAATCTTGACGGCGGCGCCATCGCGCTCGGCCATCCGCTGGGCGCCACCGGTGCGCGCATCACCGGCAAGGCGGCGTCGCTGCTGAAGCGCGAAGGCAAGCGCTACGCGCTCGCCACGCAATGCATCGGCGGCGGCCAGGGCATCGCGACAATTCTCGAGAGCGCGTGAGCGGGAGGCTGCCATGCCCATCAACAAGGTCGCGGTGATCGGTTCTGGCGTGATGGGCGGCGGGATTGCCGCGCATGTCGCCAATACCGGAATCCCCGTGCTGCTGCTCGACATCGTTCCGGCGGGCGCCAAGAACCGCAACGTCGTCGCCGAGCAGGCGATCGAGCGCCTGCTCAAGACCGATCCGGCGCCCCTTATGCATCGCGACAACGCGCGGCTGATCACGCCGGGCAACCTCGATGACGACCTTGCGAAGCTTGCCGAGTGCGACTGGATCGTCGAGGTCGTGCTCGAGAAGCTCGAGGTCAAGCACGCGACTTACGAGAAGATCGAGAAGCATCGCAAGGAAGGCTCGATCGTCTCGTCCAACACCTCGACGATCCCGCTCAAGGATCTCGCCGCGGGCATGCCCGAGCGCTTCCAGCGCGATTTCCTCATCACGCATTTCTTCAATCCGCCGCGCTATATGCGCCTCCTGGAGATCGTCAGCGGCCCGAAGACGCGCGCCGACGCGGTCAAGACGATCGAGGAATTCTGCGACGTCCGTCTCGGCAAGGGCGTCATCCATGCCAAGGACACGCCGGGCTTCATCGCCAACCGCATCGGCGGCGGGCAGGGCATCGCCACGATTCTCGAGAGTGCATGAACGGCAGGCTGCATCGATATCGTTGCGTCCTTCGACAGGCTCAGGATGAGGAAGATCAATGATGGCATCGACAAACGATCGGCGATGGCAGTCTCCCATGTACCTCATCCTGAGCCTGTCGAAGGACGCAACGCCGTCGATCCGACGCGCCA
>DASWFH010000432.1:0-10096 GCA_036394355.1 Allostellaceae bacterium
GGGCTCCCGCCGAAGCTCTGCTTCGGCTGCCGCCCTCCGGCGATCGCGCTGCGCGCGACACCGGGCGCGACGCTTAGAACATGCCGTTGCCGTTGGCGGCCTTGTCGGGGATGGGCTGGATCACGTCCCAATGCTCGACGATCTTGCCGTCCTCGAGCTTGAAGATGTCGACGATGGCCGATCCCGCCGTGTTGGGCTCGCGCACGGCATGGACGTGCAGGATGACGTAATCGCCATCGGCGAAGACCTGCCGAATCTCGCTATGCGCGGCGGGATATTTGTCGCGCAGGAAGTCGAGGAACTTCTTGAGGCCCTGCGGCCCGTCCGCCGCGTTCGGGTTGTGCTGGGTATAGCGCGAGCCGAGGTATTTTTCCGCCGCCGCGAAATCCTTGTGGTTGATCGCCGCCTCGTAGAAAGCGATCACCGTCTGCTTGTTGGTTTCGCGCTGCTCATCCGCGGCCTCTGCGGCTGGCCCGAGCAGCAACAGCGCGGCGAGCGCACCGATCAGCTTGTCCATGTCTCTCTCCCTGCCGGCCTCGGCCGCATCCTATCACGCGCCGCGCGCGGCTTTCAGCAGCTCCGCCAGCTTGCGCGCGGGGTCGGCGAGCACCTCTTTCGGCACGCGCGCGCGTGACATGGCGAGGCGGCGCAGCACCGCCATGTCGCGTCCGGTGTTGACGGTGATCGCCGCGGCGATGCGCCCCTCGGTGTCGAGCCCGATCAAGGTGAAGCCGGGCGACGCCGCATCGCCGCGCCGGATCATCTCCATGCCCGGTTCGACGCAGCCGAGCACCTGGATGTTGCAGTCGTACTGGTCGGTCCACAGCCACGGCAGCTCGGCGTAAGCGTCGCTCGCGCCCGCCATGGCGCGCGCGACGATGGCGGCCTGGTTGAGCGCGACCTGCCACGATTCGACGCGGATGGCGCGGCCGAGCAGCGGGTTCAGGTGCCGCGTGGCATCACCGGCGGCGAAGATGTCGGGATCGCTGCTGCGGCCCTGCGCGTCGACGCGGATGCCGTCCGCGACGGCGAGGCCGGCCTCCTCGGCGAGCGCGGTGTTGGGCGCGGCGCCGATGCCGGCGACGACCATGTCGCCGACATGATCGGCGCGCGCGGTGGTCACCACCGCGCCGCCGCTCGGCGAGCGCGCGATGCTCTTGACGCGCGCTTCGAATTCGAAGCGCACGCCGTGGCGCTCATGGAGCCCGCGCGCGTAGTCGCCGACGAGCGGCGGCATGCCGCGCGCCATGAGCCGCGGCAGCGCCTCCAGCACCGTCACCTTGGCGCCGAGCCGGGTCGCGGAGGCCGCGAGCTCCAGCCCGATGAAGCCGCCCCCGATGAGCACGATCTCGCGGCCGGGCGCGAGCGCGCGGCGGATGCGCTCGGCATCGGCGAGGCTGCGCAGGTAGTGGACCGAAGCGGCGTCGAACAGCGCCGGCAGGCGGCGGGCGTGGCAGCCGGTGGCGAGCAGCAGCTTGTCGTAAGCCACGCGCTCGCCATCGGCCAGCGCCACCGTCTTCGCCGCGCGATCGATGCCGGTCGCGGTCGTGCCGAGCCTCAGGCGGATGCGCTGCTCGGCGTAGAAGCTTTCGGGCTTGAGATGAAGCTTGGCCTGCGCGAGGCCGTCGGTGATGAAGGCCTTGGACAGCGGCGGCCGGTCATAGGGTAGATGCGGCTCATCGCCGATCAGCAGGATGTCGGCGTCCGCGGCTTGAGCGCGCAGCACCTCCGCCGCCCGCATCCCTGCCGGCCCGGCACCGATGATGACGTAGCGCACTACCCCTCTCCCCTTGCGGGAGAGGGAGGACCCACCGCGTTGCCATGGCAGGGTGAGGGGGCCACAGGGCGGTAGTCCTGCACGGACCCTTCGAGACGCGGTGCTGCGCACCGCTCCTCAGGGTGAGGAAGAACGGTGGCAAACAAACGCCTCATCCTGAGGAGGCGCGAAGCGCCGTCTCGAAGGATGAGTAAGGAAGCGCCTCGGGGGCCGATCCCGTCACGGCAGGGGCCGATCAATGCAAATGCACATACTCGTAGTCGAGCGGCAGGTTGTTGATGCCGCGGTCGGGGGGTGCGATCCAGGCGGCCATCTTGCCGGGCTCGATCACGCGCTGCATCAGGCTCTTGATGAAGGCGCGGTCGCCCTCCGAGGGAAGCCAGCCGGGGAGCCTCGCCTGCCATTCGGCGGCGGGGATGAGCTTGCCCGCGGGATCGGCCGGCTGGTTCGCCCAGGCGCCGATGCCGCGGCGGAAGCGCGGGCTCGGCAGCGTCAGCTCGAAGGCGTGGCCGGCTTTGGCGATGAGCCGGTTCCAGCGCTTGACGCCGATCTCGCAGTCGCGGACATAGGCGGTGCGCGTCGCCTCGTTCATGGCGTTGCGCAGCGGCACCTGCTCGGTGGTGGTACCGCCCTTGCCGTCGGGCACCTCCAGCGCCATCGCGCCTTCGCTGCAGAGGTGGTCTGCGAAATTGGCCTCGTCCGGGCGGCCCTTGATGCCCGCGGCGAAATATGTGGCGGCGTTCGAGGAGATCTCGGCGCCGAACAAATCGAGCGACGAGCTGAACCAGAAGTTCAGGTATTTCTGCATGGTCGGCAGGTCGATGGCGCCGGCGCGGCGCACGGCAGCGGGATCGTCGCTGCCGAGCTCCTTCATCACCTCGAGCGTGCGCCGCACGATGCGGGCGATGCCGGTATCGCCGACGAACATGTGGTGCGCCTCTTCGGTCAGCATGAACTGGCAGGTGCGCGCCAGGGGATCGAAGCCGCTCTCGGCGAAGCTCTTCAACTGGAACTTGCCGTCGCGGTCGGTGAAATAGGTGAACATGAAGAGCGAGAGCCAGTCGCTGATCGGCTCGTTGAAGGTGCCGAGGATGCGCGGCTTGTCGGCATCGCCCGAATGGCGCGACAGCAGCTCCTCCGCCTCCTCGCGCCCGTCGCGGCCGAAATAGGCGTGCAGCAGATAGACCATCGCCCAGAGATGCCGCCCCTCCTCGACATTGATCTGGAAGAGGTTGCGCAGATCATAGAGCGACGGGCAGCTATGGCCGAGCAGCCGCTGCTGCTCGACCGAGGCGGGCTCGGTATCGCCTTGCGTGACGATGAGGCGGCGCAAGGTCGAGCGATGCTCGCCCGGCACTTGTTGCCAGGCCGGCTTGCCGTGCTCGTCGCCGAAGCCGATGCGGCGGTCGTGCGTCGCGTCGGCGAGGAAGATGCCCCAGCGATAGTCCGGCATCTTCACCGTGCCGTAGGTCGCCCAGCCCTTGGCGTCGACCGAGGTCGCCGTGCGCAGATAGACGTCGGCGGCGAGGAAATCCGAAGGCCCCATGCCGCGCCACCAGTCGAGGAAGCGCGGCTGCCAATGCTCGAGCGCGCGCTGCAGCGTGCGGTTCTCGGCGAGGTCGACGTTGTTGGGGATGCGCTCCTGATAGTCGATCGCCATGGCTCAGACCCTCTCACGATTGAATTGTGGCTTAGAGCCGCTGCCGAAGAGCTTCAAGGCGCCCTTCTCGCCGACCGCGTTGGGCCGGTTGAAGATCCAGTTCTGCCAGGCCGAGAGCCGGCCGAAGATGCGCGTCTCCATGGTCTCCGGCCCGGCGAAGCGCAGGCTCGCCTCGAGGCCGGTGAGCGCGTCGGGCGACAGGCTGGCGCGCTCCTCGATCGCGACGCGGATCTCGTCCTCCCAATCGAGCTCGTCGGGCGCGAAGGTGACGAGGCCGAGCGATAGGGCCGCATCGGCGTCGAGGTGCTCGCCCTGCCGCGCGGCCAGCGCTGCCACCGGCGCTGGCTCGCCGCAGAAGCGCGTCTCAAGCCGCGTCAGCCCGTTCGGCATGGGAAACGGTCCGAAATTCGCCGCCGACAGCGCCACGCGCGCGGCGTCGTTGTCGCCCGCTTGCAGCGCCAGCATGAAGGAGCGGTCGGAGGCCAGCGCCAGCTCGAGCAGCGTGCCGGCGAAGCACGAGTCCCGGTCGATGATGGCGAAGAAGCTGCGGGCGGAGACGTCGAGCCGCGCCAGGGTGCGGCGCAGGAAGGCGATGGTCTCGCGCACGAACCAGTGGCCTTGCTGCGCCAGCATCGTCGCGTCGCTCGCCAAGAGCGCCGCGACCGAGCCGCGCGTCTTGAGGAGAAGCGTGCCGAGCTCGAGCTCGTTGATGCGCAGCATGAGCAGCGCGTCGTCGAGCTCGCGCGCCATGGCGAGCGGCCACCAGCGGGCGCCTTGGCGCATGATCGCGTCGCGGTCGCGCGGACCGCCTTCCGCCGGGCCGGTCACGGTGATGGTCGCGGTGCGCGCCGCGCGGTCGAAGGCGACATCGACCCAGCGATAGTGATAGCCCTCATCGTCGATCGCGCGCTCGAGCGGCGGCAGCACGACGCCCTCGGCATCGGCGGGCCGGTCGCTCTGCGCCGCCAGCGCCTCGGCGCGCTCCTTCACCAGCGCGGCGAAGCGCGCGGGCGGTGCCGAGTGGTCGATGAGCTTCCACTGCTTGGCGCGGTCGGCGCGCACGCCCTCCGCGGTCGTGCAGAACAAATCGGCGAGGTCACGCCGCACCTTGCGCTTGTCGACGAGCCGGGTGAGCCCGCCCGTGCCCGGCAGCACGCCCAAGAGCGGCACTTCCGGCAGGCTCACCGTCGAGAAGCGGTCGTCGATCATGACGATCTCGTCGCAGGCCAGCGCGATCTCGTACCCGCCGCCGGCGCAGGCGCCGTTGAGCGCGGCGAGGAATTTGAGGCCGGAGTTGCGGCTGGAGTCCTCGATGCCGTTGCGCGTCTCGTTGGTGAACTTGCAGAAATTGACCTTCCACGCATGCGGCGACGTGCCGAGCATGTAGATGTTGGCGCCGGCGCAGAACATGCGCTCCTTGCCGCTGGTGAGGACGACCGCCCTGACCTCTGGATGCTCGAAACGGATGCGGTTCAGCGTGTCGTGCAGCTCGATATCGACGCCGAGATCGTAGGAATTGAGCTTGAGCTTGTAGCCCGGCCTGATGCCGCCATCCTCGGCGACGTCGAGCACGAGCGTGGCGATCGCGCCCTCGACCTGCAGCTTCCAGTGCTTGTATTGGTCTGGATGGGTGTCAAACGTGATCATCCGCGCCGCCTCCCGCGCCGGTGTGTGATAGGCACTATAATGCTTATTAATCAGTTGTAAAGCAATATGATGCAGACGGCCCGTGGCCGCACAGCAATTTTCACCTGACAATGTTCGTGATTTGTTCTATTAAGGTTGGCTTGGCGACTGGGGCCCTTCATGTCTCTCCGCGGCACTGATCAGTACTCGCCTCCGAGCGGCATCGCCATCTTTGGACGCTTTCGGACTCCCTCCGGCCGCTTCTCGGACATAGCGCTCGACGCGCAGCGCCTCGCCAAGACGATATCGCAACTGCCCGCCGAGGGGAGCCTGGACCAGCTGCTGAGCCTTGCGGCGACAGCCGCTGCACATCGGTGCCCGCCCAAGAGCCGGCCGATTGCCATCGTCGGCATCGGCTTTGGTCCGCCCGATACCGGCTGGTGGAAGGGCGATTTCGACCCCAGCAAGCATCCGCGCTGGCCCGCCAAGGCGCCGGAGAGCCAGGGCGGTCGCTTTCGCATACGGGAAGATGGCGGCAAGCTGACCGGGGACAATGTGCACCGGGCCGTGCGACGGCTCGCGCTGCGCCGCGCTTTACGGAAGGTATTTACGGCAGCCTTGCGGATCGGCGGCGAGGCCGCCCTCGGACCGATCGGCGACGTGATCGCGATAGTAGACACCATCCGCACGATCGTGGAGTTGCGCAAGCTCGCCATCGAGGCCACTGCGGCGAGGGAGTTCGTCGCCAAGGCGCCTTACTCTTTGGACGATCTTCGCGTCAGCGCGGAACTCGAGTCGTTTCCCTCGCACGACGCTTTCGTCAAAGATTTGGCTTCGATCGCGGAGTGGCTCCTCAAGCGGTTCGGTCCCGCCGGCGACGGCTACGACTATCACCACATTGTCGAGCAGGGCGGCGAGAACTCGGAGAAGATTCCTGCGGAGCAACTGCACAACACGGATAACATCATCCGCATCCCAAGATTGGTACACGAGGCGATCAACTCGTACATGTACAACTCGTACATGTACAAGAAGAAGGATGGCACGGGCATGACGTATCGTGAGTGGCTACCGAAACAGCCATACAGCGTTCAACGCGCCACAGGCATCGAGATCATGCGCGACCTCGGTATCATCAGGTAAGGGCGGTCAGCCATGGACGAGTTGCTGCAGGAGGACCGCATCGAGCAACTGATGCAGGAGCTCGAGACGTTCCCCGATCGCGCCACCACAGCGAGCGACTTAGAGGCGCAGCAGCGGCTTTACTTGCGCATGAGGGAAATCGACAAAGAGCTGACGGCCATCCGCTCGACGCAGGAAGCGGCCCTGAACAGCCTAATCGAGGAAAGGCCGAGCGCCGACCCCGCCAGCGAGGCGGAGCGCATCGCGCGGCTGCTGCGCGCCTTTGAATTCGCCGCCCAGCTCGGGAGGATCGCCGGAGACGTGATCTGCGATAGCGAATACAGTGACCAATGGACGCAGCAAAGAAAGAGGATCGTGACAGTGCTCGACGCGGTCGATCCCGGACGGCAACATCTGATTGGTTTGCTCGATCACCCGATTCCCGACGTTCGCGCCTCGGCCGGGGCTTACGTGATGGAGGTGGAACCGGAGCGCGCCCTCCCGGTGCTCCGCGCAGTTTACGAAAGCGAGCGCGGCTTGAACGCCGGGTGGACGGCGTTCTTTCCAATCCAAATGTATGATGCCGAGCAAAAAAAGCAGAAGAAGCCGTAGGCGGTGCTAGCGCCTTACGACCCGCCCGCGGCCGGTGCCCCTCTTCGCCTTCGGCTCGGCGCTGTTCACCGTCACCAGATGCGCCTTCGCCTGCTTCTGCAGCGCGGGAGGGAGCGGCACGCTGCGCCCGGTCTTGAGGCTCGCCATCACGGCGGTGCAGTCGCTGGTGGCGAGCAGCTGCGACGTCGCGCCATCGACCATGCGGTGGACGAAGCGGAGATATTTCTTGCCGACGGCGACGAAGCCGCTGCTGGTCGTCACCAGCTCGCCGCCGCGCAGCTCCTTCAGGAACTGGTAGTTCTGCCTGACGATGGCGACGCGCAGCTTCTGCTTCTTGATGCTGGCGGGCGTCACGCCGACGGCGTGCAGCAGGAACCACGTCGCCTGGTCGAAGCGCGAGACGTACATCGGCGAGTTCATGTAGGCCTCGGCGTCGTATTCCGAGGCCAGCACCGCGCCCTTGAAGGTCTCGACCCATGCCGCCATTGGCCCGCCTCCCCTTGCCTTGGCCGCCCGCGCGAGGCGGTCAACCCTGCACCACCGCGCGCCGCTCCCGCGCGATGCCTGTTCAAGTAGTGCCCAATCCGCGATATAGTGCGGCTCAACCAATACGGTTATCAACTCGCGGCGGAGCCAAGGCGGAGCTACCCGAACGGAGGAGGCGTCGCATGCTGCGTCTCGACATCAACGGCCGCGAACAAGAAGTCGACGCCGACCCGGATACGCCGCTGCTGTGGGTGCTGCGCGACACGCTCGGCCTCACCGGCACCAAATACGGATGCGGCATCGCACAATGCGGCGCCTGCACCGTCCATCTGGACGGCGCGGCCGTCCGCTCCTGCTCGGTCCCCGCCGGTGCCGTCGCGGCGCGGAAGATCGTTACCATCGAAGGGCTCTCGGCCGAAGGCAACCATCCCGTGCAGAAGGCATGGCTCGAGGTCGAGGTGCCGCAATGCGGCTATTGCCAAGTGGGCATGATGATGGCGGCCGCGGCGCTTCTCAAGCAGAAGCCGAAGCCGAGCGATGGCGATATCGACGACGCCATCACCAACATTTGTCGCTGCGGCACATATACCCGCATCCGTGAAGCGATCCATCTTGCCGCGACAAAAGCGTGAGGGAGGCGGCGATGACCCTTCTTGCCAATGGCACCATCAGCCGCCGCCTGTTCCTGGTAAGCTCCGCCGTCGCGGGCGGCGGCCTCATGCTCGGCGTCGGCATCCCCGACGGGGCGCGCGCCGCCGGCGACAGCGAAGGGGCCGCGGTCGGCGCCAAGGTCAACAACTGGATCATCATCCAGCCCGACAACACCATCATCGTCCGCATCGCTCGCTCCGAAATGGGCCAGGGCAGCTTCACCGCGCTCCCCATGCTCGTCTGCGAGGAGCTCGAATGCGACTGGAGCAAAGTGAAGGGAGAATACGCCTCGGCGACCGACAATTTGGACAATTCCTTCGGCTCGATGTCGACCGGCGGGAGTCGTGCGATCCGCGACTCGCAGGAAATGCTGCGCAAGGCCGGCGCCAGCGCGCGCGAGATGCTGCTCGCCGCGGCGGCCCAGAAATGGGGCGTGCCGCGCGCCGAGCTCACGGCGGCAAACAGCGTCATTACGCATATCCCGACCGGCCGAACGATGACCTATGGGGAGATCGCCGCGGCTGCCGCGAAGCTTGCGCCGCCGACCGAGGTGAAGCTCAAGGATCCCTCCGAATGGAAGCTCGTCGGCAAGGCGCAAGCGCGCTTCGATACGGCCGACAAGGTGATGGCAAAGCCGGTCTACGGCATCGACGTGCGCGTCCCCGGCATGCTCTATGCCACGATTGCCCAATGCCCGGTCTTCGGCGGCAAGCTCGAGCGCTATGACGAAGCGAAGATCAAGATGATGCCCGGCGTGCGCCAGGTCGTGCCGATGAGCGACGCCGTGGCCGTCGTCGGCGACAGCTACTGGCAGGCAAGACAGGCGCTCGCCGCCCTGCCGATCACCTGGGACGAAGGTGCCAACGCCAAGCTCGATGACGCCGCAATCCAGGAAATGCTGCGGGGCGGGCTTGCCGCGGCTGACGCTGCGGTCGCTGCCAATGAAGGCGACACCAAGGCGGCGCTGAGCAAGGCCGCCAAGGTGGTCGAGGCCGAATATTCCGCGCCCTTCCTCGCCCACGCGACCATGGAGCCGATGAACTGCACGGCACATGTCATGCCCGACAAGGTCGAGGTCTGGGCGCCGTCGCAGAACGCGCAGGCCACGCTCGCGGAGGCAGCGAAGGCGGCGGGCGTGGATCCCAAGAAAGTCGAAGTGCACATCACCATGCTCGGCGGCGGCTTCGGCCGGCGTGGCGCCTTCCAGGACTTCGTGCGTCAGGCCGTGACGATCGCGAAGGCGGTGGACAAGCCGGTGAAGCTACTGTGGTCGCGCGAAGAAGACATGCATCACGACTTCTATCGCCCGGTCAGCATGGCGAAGTTCACCGCCGGGCTCGATGCCTCGGGCATGCCGATCGCCTGGCAGACGCGCGTCGCCGGCCAGTCGATCCTGGCCGCGGTCAGACCGAACGAGGTGAAGAACGGCCTCGACAAGAACTTCCTCGAAGGCCTCGCCGAGATCCCCTACGCGTTCCCGAACCGCTTTGTCGACTACGCCATGCGCAACACGCCGGTGCCGGTGGGCTTCTGGCGCTCGGTCAACAATTCGCAGAATGCGTTCTACAAGGAGAGCTTCCTCGACGAGGTCGCGATCGCCGGCGGGCAGGATCCATACGAGCTCCGGCGCAAGCTGCTGCAAGACCGCCCGAAGCAGCTCGCCGTGCTCGAGGCAGCGGCCAAGCAGGCGGGGTGGGGCACGCCGCCGCCCGCCGGCGTCTTCCGCGGCATCGCCTATCACGATTCCTATGGCAGTCTCGTTTGCGAGGTCGCCGAAGTGTCGGTGAGCGACAGGAATTACATCAAGGTTCACCGCATCGTCTGCGCGGTTGATCCCGGCTATGTCGTCAATCCCGATACCGTGGTGACGCAGATAGAAGGCGCTATCGTCTACGGTCTCACCGCCGCGCTCTACGACAAGATCACGATCAAGAACGGCCGCGTCGAGCAGTCGAATTTCGACGACTACCCGATGCTGCGCTTGCGCTCGATGCCGAAAATCGAAGTGGTGCAAGTGCCGAGCGGCGGCTTCTGGGGCGGCATCGGCGAGGTCGGCCTGCCGCCGGTGGCGCCGGCCGTCTGCAACGCCATCTTCGCCGCCACCGGCAAGCGCATCCGCTCGCTCCCGCTGAAGGACCACGGGTTTACCGCGGTGTGACCGC
>DASWFH010000433.1:0-1554 GCA_036394355.1 Allostellaceae bacterium
ACCGTGCCGAAGAGGCCGACGAAGGGCGAGGTCGAGCCCACCGTGGCGAGGAAGGGCATGAAGCGCTCCACCCGCTCCATCTCGCGGCTCACCGTCACATGCATGACGCGCTCGATGCGCGCCTGCAGGTTGGTGCGCAACACCGTCGAGGCGGCGAGGCCCTTGGCGGCGCTGCGCCGCCATTCGCGCATCGCCGCCGCGAACACCGCCGACATCGGGTCCATCGGCCGCGTGCCGACGCGGTCGTAGAGATCGTCGAGCGAACCGCCCGACCAGAAGCTCTCTTCGAAATGCTCGGCGTCGCGCCTGAGGCGGCGCAGCTTCATGATCTTGTCGAAGATCACCGCCCACGACCAGAACGACGCCGCCAACAGCAGGAACATGACGATCTTGACGATGAGGTCGGCCTGGAGAAACAGGCTGATGATCGAGAGATCGTGGGGAGCGGCCCCGCCAAGCGCGACCGAATCGACGACGTTACCTTGCATGGGCCGTAACCATCCGCGTTGCTGTGTCGTTGAGAGAGGCGAGCGCCGCGCGCAGGACCGGCGGCAGGCGCTGCGGCCGGCCGCCCTGACCCAGGCAGGCGATCTGGAAGGCGAGCCGGACGAGCACCGCGTCGCCGCGCCGCACGTCCTGATCGAGATCGAGCGAGGCGCCGCCCAGCGCCGCCAACCGCGTCACCACGACGAGATCGTCGTCGAGCCGCGCCGGGAGAAGATAGTCGGCGGTGCAGCGACGCACCACGAAGACGAGGCCGGTCTCGGCGCGCAGCCGCTCCTGCTCGACGCCGAGGCGACGCAGCATCTCCGTGCGCGCCCGCTCGGCGAATTTCAGGTAATTGGCGTAATAGACGAGGCCGGCGGCGTCGGTGTCCTCGTAATAGACGCGTACCGGGAAGAGATAGGCGCCGTCGCCGACGACGCCGTCGCGCGGCAGCAGATCGGTCATGACGCCGCCTCCTCGGCTTCGGGATCGTCCTGTGCCAGCAGGTCGAGCTGCGCCGCGCGCGGGCGCAGCGGCTTGACGCCGAGATAGTCGTAGGCGAGGTCGGTCAGCATGCGGCCGCGCGGCGTGCGCTGCACGAAGCCCTGCTGGATGAGGTAGGGCTCGATCACCTCCTCGACGACGTCGCGCTGGTCGGCGAGCGCCGCCGCCACCGTCTCGACGCCGACCGGCCCGCCGCCGTAATTCTCGGCGATGCACAGCAGGTAGCGGCGGTCCATCGCGTCGAGGCCGCGATTGTCGACCTCGAGCCGGTTCAGGGCGCTGTCCGCGGCCTTGGCGTCGATGCGCTTCACCTCGGCGACCGCCGCGAAGTCGCGCACGCGGCGCAGCAGGCGTGCGGCGACGCGCGGCGTCCCGCGCGAGCGCCGGGCGATCTCGCCGGCGCCGTCGGCGCCGAGGTCCATCCCGAGCACGCGCGCGCCGCGGCTGACGATGCGCTCGAGATCGGCGGCATCATAGAAGGTGAGGCGCAGCGGGATGCCGAAGCGCTCGCGCAGCGGCCGCGTGATGAGGCCCGAGCGCGTGGTCGCGCCGATCAAGGTGAAG
>DASWFH010000434.1:0-3822 GCA_036394355.1 Allostellaceae bacterium
CTACGGCTTCGCCAAATGGTGCATCGAGGAGGCGATGCGCACGGCCGCCGCAGGGCCGGCGCTGACGGTAATCCGGCCGCCGCTCGTCTACGGGCCCGGGGTCAAGGCCAATTTTCACGCGCTGCTGCGCCTGGTCGACCGTGGGCTGCCGCTGCCCTTCGCCAGCATCGCCAACCGGCGCAGCCTGGTCTTCCTCGACAACCTCGTCAATCTCGTCGAACTGGCGCTGGCGCATCCCGCGGCGCGCGACGGCACATTCCTGCTGCGCGACGAGGAAGAGGTGTCGACGCCCGAGCTCATTCGCCGCATCGCCCGCGCGCTGGGCCGCCCGGCCCGCCTCTTTGCCTGCCCGCCGCCGCTGCTGCGTCTCGCCGCGCGCGCCGCCGGGCGCCGCGCCGCCGCCGACCGCCTGCTCGGCTCGCTCAGCATCGATGACACGGCGACGCGCGACCAGCTCGGCTGGCGGCCGCGCGTCGCGCTCGACGACGGCCTCGCCGCGACCTGCCGCTGGTACCGCAGCGAGCAGGCCGGCGCTCGCCCATGACGGCGCGCCGATGACCGCAGCCCGCCCCAAGCTCCTCTACCTCGTGACCGAGGACTGGTATTTCTGGTCGCATCGCTTGCCGATGGCGCGCGCCGCGCAGCGCGCGGGCTTCGACGTCGCCGTGGCGACCCGCGTCGCCGAGCACGGCGAGCGCATCCGCGCCGAGGGCTTCGCGCTCCATCCGCTGCGCTGGCGGCGCCGCGACATCGGCCCGTGGGCGAGCCTGCGCGCCGTCGCCGAGGTCTACCGCCTCTATAGCCGCGAGCGCCCGCTCCTTGTCCATCATGTCGCGCTCAAGCCGGCGGTGCTCGGCAGCGTCGCGGCGCTGCTCGCGGGCGTCCCCGCGGTGGTCAACGCCGTCACCGGCGTCGGCTTCGTCGCGAGCTCGCCGAGCCGGCGCGCGAGGCTGCTGCGCCGGGCGATGGACTTCGCCCTGGCGCGGCTCCTCGAGCGGCCGAACAGCCGCGTCATCGTGCAGAACGAGGACGACCGGGCGCTGCTGCTGTCGCTCCGCGCCGGCGCAGACGAGCGCATCGTCGTCATTCGCGGCTCGGGCGTCGACACCACGCATTTCCGGGCGACGCCCGAGCCGCCGGCGCCGCCGGTGACCGCCGGCTATGCCGGGCGCATGCTCGCCGACAAGGGGGTCGCCGTGCTGGTCGCGGCGCAGCAGAGCCTGCGACGCCGCGGCGGCGACCTGCGCCTGATCCTCGCCGGCACGCCCGATCCGGAGAATCCGAGCTCGATCGATGCCGCGACGCTCGCCGCATGGCAGGCGCTTCCCGGCGTCACCTGGCTCGGCGAGGTCGATGACATCCGCACGCTGTGGTCGGCGGCGCATATCGCCGTGCTGCCGTCGCGCCGCGAGGGTTTGCCGAAGAGCCTGCTCGAGGCAGCGGCGATGGGCCGGCCGCTCGTCGCCACGGATGTGCCGGGCTGCCGCGAGATCGCCCGCGACGGCGTCAACGCGCTGCTGGTGCCGCCCGATGATCCCAGCGCGCTCGCCGCGGCGCTCGAGCGCCTGGCTGATGATGCCGAGCTGCGCCGCCGCTTCGGCGCAGCCGGCCGGGCGCTGGTCGAGAGCGAGCTCGCGGCGGACGCGGTCGGCGCCGCTACCGTCGCGTGCTATCGGAGCCTGCTGCGAGCGCTGCGCCTGCCGGCGCCCTGAGCGCGGCCTCGGCTCGTGCCGCCGGCAGGATCTCGTCGATGTCCCCGAGAATGCGGTACGCCAAGAGGCCCACCCACTCCTTCACCACCACGTCGACGAGCGCGAGATGCTCCGACAGGAGGAAGCTCGGCCGCGGGCTTGCCTCGCTGCGATAGTCGACCGGGTAGGGCACGACCTGCCAGCCGAGGTGACGGAAGCAGCCGACCGCGCGCGGCATATGCGTCGCCGAGGTTACCAACAGCCAGACCTGGTCCGGGCGCGGTTGCGCGACCTCGCGGGAGAACATCGCGTTCTCGAAGGTATCGCGCGAGCGCTCCTCGAGCCGGATGCGCGCGGGATCGATGCCCTGCTCGACGAAGAGGTCGCGCATGACAGCGGCTTCCGACGGCTCGTCGCGCGGCAGCAGCGACGCGTCGCCGCCCGAGAGGAGCAATTGCGCATCGGGGTAGCGCCGCGCCAGCGTCAGCGCCTCGACCAACCGCTCGCCCGCGTCGTTGAGCGCTATATGGCCATGCGCGCGGGTGATCGCCGGCAGCACCGCGCCGCCCAGCACGATGATGCCGTCGATACGCGCGGGCAGCTCGGGTGTGGGAAAGCGCGACTCCAGCGGCATCGCCAGCCACTGGCCGATAGGCAGCAGCGCGATCGCCAGCAGCACGACCGTCGCGGTGGCCACCAGGCGAAAGCCGCGCCGGCGCCGCCGCCCGCCGAGTCGCGCCGTACCCACCGCCAGCATCAGCACCAGAAGATTGCCCGGCGCCGCGATGGCCCAAAAGATCTTGCTCAGCACGAAACCCATGGCTTCAGGCACTCCCCGCGCAAATCGCCCTCTTTGTAACCGGACCGCCCCGCCGCCGCGACCGCTTTTCCTGTTGCCGCACCGCACGGGCTTGCGTAACTTTCCCGGAAATGAGCTACAGGCGATGATGAGATTCGGCCGGGCCAGGGCGGCATTCGGCCACGACGTGCTCATGGCGGCAGCTTCCTTCTGGCTGTCGCTGTATTTGCGCGTGGGCGACGGGCTGCTGGATTATCCCGGGCGTCTGCTGCTCGGCTACGATATCGCCTTCACCGTGATCGCCGCCGCGACCTTCTGGTGGACGGGGCTTTATCGCGGCATCTGGCGCTACGCCTCGCTGCCCGATTTGCTGGCGCTGCTGCGGGCGGCGACCATTGTCGTGCTCGCCTTCTTCCCGCTGATGTTCGTCGTCACCCGCCTCGTCGAGCTGCCGCGCTCGCTGGTCGGCATCAACTGGCTGGTGCTGATGGCGCTGCTGGGCGGCCCGCGCTTCGCCTACCGCCTGTTCAAGGACCGCAGCCTCCGGCGCCTGCTCGAAGGCGATAAACGCAGCTCGGCGATACCGGTGCTGCTGATCGGCGCCCGCGACGGCGCCGCCATGTTCATCCGCGAGATGGCGAGCGATCCGGACCGGCTCTATCGCGTGGTCGGCATCGTCGCCGACAGCCTATCGCGCGTCGGGCGCGAGCTCGGCGGCGTACCCGTGCTCGGCACCATCGAAGACTTGCCGCAGGTCGTCGCCGCGCTCGACGGCCGCGACGAACGGCCGCAGCGCCTGATCCTGTGCGCCCAGACCTTGCATGGGGCGACGGTGCGTCGGCTGCTCGACATGGCCGACGAACTCACCATCCCGCTGGCGCGGCTGCCGCGGCTCACCGAGTTCAAGCAGACGCTCGGCGACGACACGCCGGCGATCGAGCCCATCGCGCTCGAGGATCTGCTCGGTCGGCCGCAAGCCGTGCTCGACCGCGTTGGCATGCGCACGCTCATCGCCGGGAAGCGCGTGCTCGTCACCGGCGCGGGCGGCACGATCGGCGCCGAGCTGGTGCGGCAAATCGCCGCCTGCGAGCCGGCGCGGCTCGCGCTGCTCGATAACAACGAATACGCGCTCTACAGCATCGACCGCGAGTTGGAGGAGCGCCATCCGGCTCAGCCGCGCCTCGCGGTGATCGGCGATGTGCGCGAGAAGAGCCGCGTCGAGCAGGTCGTCGCCGCAGAGCGGCCCGAGCTCGTCTTCCATGCCGCCGCATTGAAGCATGTGCCGATGGTCGAGGCGAACACGGTCGAGGGCGTGCTCACGAATGTGCTGGG
>DASWFH010000435.1:0-3890 GCA_036394355.1 Allostellaceae bacterium
CCGATGTGGCTGGTCTATCTGGCGATCCCCTGCGGCTCCTTCCTCATGTGCTTCCGCTTTCTCCAGGTCGCCTGGCATTTCGCCCGCACCGGCGAGCTGCCGTCGCACAGCCAGGTCCGCATAGAGGGCCTCACGCCCGTCCCGGGCGAAACGACGTGAGCGCGCTCTTCATTTTCGCCCTGCTCTTCGCCCTCATGCTCACCGGCATGCCGATCTCGATCTCGCTCGGCCTCACCGTGCTCACCTTCCTCTTCACCATGACGCAGGTGCCGATCGAGAGCGTGGCGCTGAAGCTGTTCACGGGCATCGAGAACTTCCAGATCATGGCAATCCCGTTCTTCATCCTCGCCGGCGCGTTCCTCACGCATGGCGGCGTGGCGCGGCGCATGATCGCCTTTGCGACATCAATGGTGGGGCATTGGGCGGGCGGATTGGGCCTTGCCGGCGTCGTCGCCTGCGCCCTCTTCGCCGCCATTGCCGGCTCCTCCGTCGCCACGGTGGTGGCGATCGGCTCGATCATCATGCCGGCCATGGTCGAGCACGGCTTCCCGCGCCGCTTCGGCGCCGGCGTCATCACCACGTCGGGCGCGCTCGGCATCCTCGTGCCGCCCTCGATCATCCTCGTCCTCTACGGCGTCTCGACCAATACGTCGATCGGCGCGCTGTTCATGGCGGGCGTCGTGCCGGGCATCACGCTGGCGACGTTGCTGGCGCTCGTCACCTGGTTCTATGCCTGGCGCAATCGCTATCCGCGCATGCCGCGCGCGAGCTGGGCGCAGCGCTTCCACGCCTTCCGCGAGAGCCTGTGGGGGCTGCTCCTCATCGGCATCGTGCTCGGCGGTATCTACAGCGGGCTCTTCACGCCGACCGAGGCGGCGGCGGTGGCGGCGGTCTATGCCTTCGTCATCGCCGTCTTCGTCTACCAGGACTTGCCGCTGAGGCGCGTGCCCACGGTGCTGCTCAACGCCGCCAATCTGAGCGCGATGCTGCTCTACATCATCACCAACGCCGTGCTGTTCTCTTTCCTCATGACGCATGAGAACATCCCGCAGGCGATGGCGTCGTGGATGATCAGCAAGCAGTTCAGCCCGTGGGTCTTCCTGTTGGTGGTGAACCTGCTGCTGCTGGCGGCCGGCAATGTGATGGAGCCCTCCTCCATCCTGCTCATCATGGCGCCGATCCTGTTCCCGATCATCACCAAGCTCGGCATCGACCCCGTGCATTTCGGCATCCTGATGGCCGTGAACATGGAGGTCGGGCTGTGCCACCCGCCGGTCGGGCTCAATCTCTACGTCGCCAGCGGCATCGCCAAGATGGGCATCAGCGAGCTGACGGTGGCGGTGCTGCCCTGGCTCATCACCATGCTGTGCTTCCTCGCGCTGGTGACCTATTGGCCAGCGCTGTCGCTGTGGTTCCCGCATCTGCTGGGAATACGCTACTAGAACGCCGCCGCCCCGCTTGGCTCCGTCGATGATTCGCAACGACCCGGTCGAAGCCGCGGGGCGCTGGCGGCTCAGTGCACCACCGGCTGCAGCTTTCCAGCGGCGTAGAGCTCGCACATCCGCGCCAACGGGATCGGCTTGATGCGCGATGCCTGGCCGGCCGAGCCGAAGGCCTCGAAGCGGGCCTTGCACACCTCCTTCGCCGCGCTGGTCGCGTCGCTGAGGAACTTGCGCGGATCGAACTCGTCCGGCTTGCTCGCCATCAGCCGGCGCATGGCGCCGGTCATCGCCAGGCGGATATCGGTATCGATGTTGACCTTGCGCACGCCGTGGCGGATGCCCTCGCGGATCTCCTCGACCGGGACGCCGTAGGTCTCCTTGATCCTGCCGCCATGCGCGCGGATGATCTCGAGCCATTCCTGCGGCACCGAGGACGACCCGTGCATCACCAGATGCGTGTTTGGGATGCGCGCATGGATCTGCTTGACGCGGTCGATCGCCAGGATGTCGCCGGTGGGCTTGCGCGAGAATTTGTAGGCGCCGTGGCTGGTGCCGATGGCGATGGCAAGCGCATCGACGCCGGTCTGCTTGACGAAATCGGCGGCCTGCTCGGGATCGGTGAGGAGCTGGTCGCGCGACAGCACGCCCTCGGCGCCGGAGCCGTCCTCCTCGCCCGCCTCGCCGGTCTCGAGCGAGCCGAGGCAGCCGAGCTCGGCCTCGACCGAGACGCCGACCGCGTGCGCCATCTCGACCACCTTGCGCGTGACCGTGACATTGTAGTCATAGCTCGCCGGCGTCTTCATGTCCTCGCGCAGGGACCCATCCATCATCACGCTGGTGAAGCCCGAGCGGATCGAGCGCTGGCACACCGTCGGGCTGGCGCCATGATCCTGATGCATCACCACGGGGATGTGCGGCCAGGTCTCGACGGCCGCGTCGACCATGTGGCGCAGGAAGGCCTCGCCGGCATATTTGCGCGCGCCGGCCGAGCCTTGGAGGATGACCGGGCTGTCGCACTCGTCGGCCGCCTGCATGATCGCGTGGATCTGCTCCATGTTGTTGACGTTGAAGGCTGGCAGGCCGTAGCCGTTCTCGGCCGCGTGATCGAGCAATTGCCGCATCGAGACAAGAGCCATGCGCTTCTCCCTTTATGCTCTTGAGGCCGGTGTGAGAATGGCGGCCGCGGCATCGGCGACGCGCTCGGCGGTGAAGCCGAAATGCTCGAACAGCACCCCGGCCGGAGCCGACTCGCCGAAACGGTCGAGGCCGACGACCGCGCCGTCGAGGCCGACATATTTGCGCCAGGGATCGGAGACGCCGGCCTCGATGGCGACGCGGCGGATGCCGTCGGGCAGCACCGACCGGCGGTAACCTTCGTCCTGCCGGTCGAACAGGCTGGTGCAGGGCATCGAGACCACGCGTGCGGCGATGCCGCGCTCCGCAAGCACATCCTTGGCCTTCATCGCCAGCGCCACCTCCGAGCCGGTGGCGATCAGCACGACATCCGGCCTGCCCCCGGGCACATCCGCCAGTACATAGCCGCCGCGCGCGGCGCGGCGGGCACGCGCCTCGCCGCCGCCTTGCGCCGGCAGGTTCTGGCGCGTCAGCAGCAGGCTGGTCGGCCCGTCGCGGCGCTCGATGGCCGCTTTCCAGGCGATTGCCGTCTCGAGCTGATCGCAAGGCCGCCACACCGCCATGTTCGGGATGAGGCGCAGCGTCGCGGCGTGCTCGACCGGCTGGTGGGTCGGGCCGTCCTCGCCGAGGCCGATCGAATCATGGGTGAAGACGAAGATCGAGCGCAGCCGCATGAGCGCGGCGAGCCTGAGGCCGTTGCGCGCATAATCGGAGAAGACGAGGAAGGTGCCGCCGAACGGGATATAGCCGCCATGGAGAGCGATGCCGTTGATGATGGCGGCCATGCCGAACTCGCGCACGCCGTAATGCAGGTAGTTGCCGCCCTGGCCGCCGGCGATCGTGCGGCACGCCTTCCAGTTCGTGAGGTTCGATCCCGTGAGGTCGGCGGAGCCGCCGAGCAGCTCGGGCAGCAGCGGCGCCAGCGCCTCGATGGCGAGCTGCGAGGCCTTGCGCGTCGCCAGCGGGTTGGTCGCGGCGGCGGCATCGGCGAGCCAACGCGCGCAATGCTCGGCGAAGCCAGCGGGCAGATCGCCGGCGACGCGGCGGCGGAACTCGGCGGCGCGATCGGGATACGCCGCGGCGTAGGCGGCGAAACGATGCTCCCAGCGCTGCTGCGCGGTCGCGCCGGCGGCGCGAGCGTCCCATTGCCGGCGCAGATCGGCGGGAATGTCGAAGCCGGCGAAGCGCCAGCCCAGCGCCGCGCGCGTCGCCGCCGCCTTGCGCCGGCAGGTTCTGGCGCGTCAGCAGCAGGCTGGTCGGCCCGTCGCGGCGCTCGATGGCCGCTTTCCAGGCGATTGCCGTCTCGAGCTGATC
>DASWFH010000436.1:0-5137 GCA_036394355.1 Allostellaceae bacterium
GAGCGCGGCGAGCGCTGGCGGCTGCGGCTGGAACACCGGCACGGCCGCCCGCAGCGCGGGCGCGCCGCGGACCAGCGTCGCGTGGCCGCCGCTCGCATTGAGTGCGGCGCGGATCGCGGCGGCGCCACCATCCTTGGCGCCGGCGACGGCGAGCCAGACGAGTCCGCCGCCCCAGTCGAAAAAATGGCGCGCGTCGAACTTTTGTGCAATCGCGGTCGCCAAGGCGGGGCCGGAAGTCGGCGGCGTCGAAACGCGCCACACCGCGCGGTCGCCGAACTCGGCGAACGGCTCGACATCGCGCAGCCCGCGCCACAGCCGCACCGAATGGGCACCGCGCGCCTCCTCTATCACGCCGAAGGCCGCGAGCTCAGCCGTGAGCGCCGTGGCGCGCGCCGCGACCGACGGTTCCGGCCCCTCGAGGCGCAGCACGGTCAGCGGCTTGTCGCGACCGCTCTCGCCACGCGGCAGATGCGCCGCGCCGCTCACTTCGTGCGCGCTGTTGAGCGCCGCGCCCATGGCGCGCTGCGCCGTCGCATCGTCGAGTCCGCGGATCAGGATGCTGCGCGTGTCCTCGGCGCGCGGCAGCACTTTCAGCGTCACTTCCGTGAGCACCGCGAGCGTCCCGTAGGAGCCGGCGAGGAGCTTGCAGAGATCGTAGCCGGTGACGTTCTTGACGACGCGGCCGCCCGCCTTGAATGCCTCGCCGCGCCCGCTGACGCCGCGAAATCCCAGGAAATGGTCGCGCGCCGCGCCCTGCTTGATGCGCCGCGGCCCGGCAAGGTTGCAGGCGAGCACGCCACCCAGCGTCGGCGACGCATCGCCGCTGTCGAGCAGCGCGCGCCAATCCGGCGGCTCGAAGGCGAGCATCTGCCCGGCCTTGTCGAGCGCCGCCTCGATCTCCGCCATGGGCGTCGCCGCTCCCGCGGTCAGCACCAGCTCCTCGGGCTCGTAGGACCGGATGCCAGCAAACGCGGCGACATCGAGCGTGTGCGGCGTCTGCAGCGGCCGGCCCAGGCCGCGCTTGCTACCGCCGGCGACGATCTCGAGCGGCTCCTCGCCCGCCGCCGCCGCGGCGACGACGTCGACGAGCTCGCGCTCGTCGCTGGGGCGGAAGCGGGTCACGCGCGCTTAGAACCGCGGCAGATCGGGGAAGGCGACCTGGCCGCGATGGATGTGCATGCGCCCCAGCTCGGCGCAGCGATGGAGCTGCGGGAAGACCTTGCCGGGATTGAGCAGGCCGGCCGGGTCGAAGGCGCATTTGAGGCGCTGCTGCTGGTTGAGGTCGACCTCATCGAACATGGCGGGCATGAGGTCGCGCTTCTCGACGCCGACGCCATGCTCGCCGGTGAGCACGCCGCCGACCTCGACGCAGAAGCGTAGAATATCCGCGCCGAACTCCTCGGCGCGCTCGAGCTCGCCGGTGTTGTTGGCGTCGTAGAGGATCAGCGGGTGCAGATTGCCGTCGCCGGCATGGAAGACGTTGGCGACGCGAAGCCCGTGCTTCTGCGACAGCGCGCGCATATGCGTCAGCACGTCGGGCAGGCGCTTGCGCGGGATGGTGCCGTCGACGCAGTAGTAATCGGGCGAGATGCGGCCGACGGCGGGGAACGCCGCCTTGCGCCCGGCCCAGAAGGCGAGCCGCTCCTCCTCGCTGTTGGAAATGCGCAGCGACACCGACTGGTGCGCGCGTGCGATCTGCTCGACGCGCTGGATCAGGTGATCGACTTCGGCCGAGGGCCCGTCGAGCTCGACGATGAGCAGCGCCTCGACATCGAGCGGGTACCCGACATGGACGAAATCTTCCGCCGCGTGGATCGCCGGCTTGTCCATCATCTCCATGCCGCCGGGAATGATGCCGGCGCCGATGATCGCGGCGACGCAATTGCCGGCGCTCTCGTTGCTCGGGAAGCCGACGAGCAACGCCCGCGCGGTTGCCGGCTTCTTCAGGATGCGCACGGTCACCTCGGTGACGACGCCCAAGAGTCCTTCCGACCCCGTCATGACACCGAGCAGATCGTACCCCTCGGCATCGAGATGCTTGCCGCCCAAACGCACCACCTCGCCGTTGATCAGCACCATCTCGATGCCGAGCACATTGTTGGTGGTGACGCCGTATTTGAGGCAGTGCACGCCGCCAGAATTCTCGGCGACGTTGCCGCCGATGGTGCAGGCGATCTGGCTCGAGGGGTCCGGCGCGTAGAAGAACCCGGCATGCTGCACGGCATGGGTGATGCCGAGATTGGTGACGCCCGGCTGCACCACGGCGCAGCGATTGGCGAAATCGACGTCGAGGATGCGGTTGAACTTGGCAAGGCCGAGGATGATGCCGTCGGCCAGGGGCAGCGCGCCGCCCGAGAGCGAGGTGCCGGCGCCGCGCGGCACCACTTTGACGCCGTGCTCGTGGCAATAGCGCAGCACCTGCGCGACCTGCTCGGTCGTTGACGGAAGGACGGCGAGGAGCGGCGGCTGGCGATAGGCGGTGAGGCCGTCGCTCTCATAGACGCGGCGCTCGTCCTCGCTGACGATCACCCCCTCGCCCGGCACGATGCGGCGGAGCGCCGCCGCGATCTCGGCACGGCGCGCGATCACCGCGGCGTCGGGTGTGGGCATGCGCATGGCGGGACCCTCCCGGAGGTCCGCGGGCGGCCTGCTAGGGCGCCCTCTGTTCTCGCTGCCGTTCTATGTAGGCCCGGGTGTAGCGCCGGCCAACAAAAAACCGCGCCCCTTGGAGCGCGGTTTGGTCCGCAACTGTAGCAGAGATGGTTCAGCCCTGGCGCGCTTTGAAGCGGGGATTGACCTTGTTGATAACGTAGACGCGGCCCTTGCGCCGGACGATGCGGCAGTTCTTGTCGCGCTTCTTGAGCGACTTCAGCGAATTGGCGATCTTCATGGCACGTCCTGGCGCTACCCGGAACCGGATCGGAAGGCGCAGAACATAAGGAGGGCGGCCGCGCCTGTCAACCGCGCGGCGTGCCGCCGCCCTAACGCCTGAGCGCCGCAGCGCCGTCCTTGGCCGCGCCAAGCCCGGTGCGGACCGGGCCGGCCAGCATGTGGAAGCGGTACATCCGGAGCGCGCCGGAATCCAGCGCCGCGACGGTGGGCATCCAGCGCTCGGCCTCCGCCACCACGGCGAGGCGGTGGCCGCGCGGCAGGCTCCTGAGGTCGATGGTACGCAGCAGGCGCACCCAGCCCTCGACGATCTGGCTCTTGTAGGCCGCGCTGATGTCATCGGGGACGCGCAGCTCGACGCCGAGGCCAAGGAAACAGTCGCTGTACTGCCGCAAGGTCCAGAGCGAGGGATCACGCGGCTGGAGCGCCGCCCAGGCGGCGAGTTCGGGCCGGGCCGCCAAAGCCGGCTCGGCGACGAACTCCGTCAGCAGCAGCTGGCCGCGCGGCCGCAGGCCCAGGATGAGGACGCGCATGAAGCGCTCCTTGTCGCGGACCAGATGACTCGCCTCGCGCCCGAGGATGCCGTCGAAGGCGCCGGCGCGCAGCTCGAGCGTCTCCGGATCCATATGGCCGACCGGCACCTGCTTGTGCCGCCCGGCGGCGATCGACAAGGCACGGCCGCGCCGCGCGAGATCCGGATCGCGCTCGAGCGCGCTGACATAGGCGCCGGACCGCGCAGCGATGGCGCGCGCCGCCCCACCGAGGCCGGCAGCGACGTCGAGCAGGCGCGTCGACGCGTTGGCCGCAAACGGCCTCGCCAGCGCGAGCACATCCTCGGCCGTGCCGGGAATGTGTAACCCCGGACCCCAGAGCCATTGCCGGATGGTGAGCGGATCGGGCGGCGCCGCCGGCTCGCCGGGGGCGAGGCGGGCGGCCATGGCTGCGGCCGACACACGCTCGGCTTCGGACGGAACACGCCCCCGCGGCGGGGACGTTCCGGCCATGGAAGACGCGCGCTCGGCAGCAAGGCTGTCGGCAGGCTCCGCCATTCTTCCCCTTCCGCGCCGTCACGACGCGACGCGGCGAGCACCGTCTCTCAGTCGCGCGGACCGGTCAAGCGCTATTTGTAGCGCAAATGTCGCAATGTCACGCTGCTGGTGGTGCCGCCACCACCCGCTCGCGCAGCCTGCCGCCGACCGAGCGCCCGTTGAGGAACTGCTTGATGTTGCGCGTCGCCTGCCGCAGCCGCTGGCGGTTCTCGACCAGCGCAATGCGCACATAGCCCTCGCCGTTCTCGCCGAACCCCACGCCCGGCGACACCGCCACATTCGCCTCCTCGAGCAGGAGCTTGGAGAAAGCGAGGCTGCCCATCTCCTTGAAGCGCGGCGGCAGCGGCGCCCAGGCGAACATGCTAGCGGGCGGGCTCGGTATCTCCCAGCCCGCTTGGCGCAGGCCCTCGACCAGCACATCGCGCCGCGCCTTGTAGCGCTCGCGGATCTCGGCAATGCAATCCTGCGGGCCGTTGAGCGCCGCCGTTGCCGCCACCTGGATCGGCGTGAAGGCGCCATAATCGAGATAGGATTTGACCCGCGCCAAGGCCGCGATAAGCCGCTGGTTGCCGACCGCGAAGCCGATGCGCCAGCCGGCCATGGAATAGGTCTTGCTCAGCGAGGAGAACTCGACGGCGATGTCGCGCGCGCCCGGCACCTGCAGCACCGAGGGCGGCGGGGTGCCGTCGAAATAGATCTCGGCATAAGCCACGTCCGACAACACGATGATGTTATGGTGGCGGCAGAAATCGACGACCTCCGCATAGAAGTCGAGGCTCACCACCTGCGCGGTCGGGTTGGCCGGGAAATTGAGCACGATGGCGAGCGGCGGCGGCACGCTGTCGGTCACCGCTTTCTTGAGCTCCCGCATGAAATCGACGCCGAGGTTGATCGGCACGTGCCGCACCGACGCGCCGGCCATGATGAAGCCGAAGGCGTGGATGGGATAGCAGGGGTTCGGCACCAGCACGATGTCGCCGGGCGCGGTGATCGCCTGCGCCAGGTTCGCGAGCCCTTCCTTGGAACCCAGCGTGGTGATGACCTCGCGCTCCGGGTCGAGCTCGACGCCGAAGCGGCGCGCGTAGTAGCCGGCATAGGCGCGGCGCAGCCCGGCGATGCCGCGCGACACCGAATAGCCGTGGCTGCGCGGGTTCTGCACGGCGTCGATCAGCTTTTTGACGATGTGCTCGGGCGTCGCC
>DASWFH010000437.1:0-14998 GCA_036394355.1 Allostellaceae bacterium
TCGTGGCGATCAGGCTTGCCGTGAACGGCAACAGGAACAGCGTGTCGGTCAGGATCTGCCCGGCGCTCGCGATCATGTTCAGGTTGACGGCGGCGAGCAGGCCCGCTGCCAGGGCGAGGCGCCGATCGAACAGCGCCGCGAGCCAGGCAACGAGCACGCAGGTGCCGGCGTCCACCAGGATCTGCACGAAGACCGGCCAGACCGGGTTCGGCCCGGCGACGGTTCGGATCGCCGCGAGAAAGAGCGGGTAGCCGGGCATCCGCTCGGCGAGATAAGCGGGATCGCACGCTGCGCCGCCGGCACAGCCCGCGAGGAGCTTTTGCGCGTAGGCCTCGTAGATCGGCGAATCCGGTGCGCGCAGGCTGTCGCCGCCGTGATAGACGAGGGCGAGATAAGCGAGCCGGACGAGCAGCGCCGCGAACAGAACGAGGAGCGCGGCTCGCGCCGACAGCGCGGCGCCGGTCACGCGCCCTTCATTTCGCCGGCTTGCGCGGATGAAAGGCGCATCCGCGGGCAAGCGTCAGCGCTCCGCGACGTTGTCGACGAACCAGCGATAGGCATCGGCGAGGCCGTCGCGCAGCGCGATGCGCGGGCGCCAGCCCATCGCGTTCAGCCGGGAAACGTCGAGCAGCTTGCGCGGCGTCCCGTCCGGCTTCTCCGTGGCATAGCGGAAGTCGCCGGTGTAGCCGACCACCTCGGCGATGAGCTCCGCAAGCTCGCGGATGCTGACATCCTCGCCCCAGCCGATATTGATTTGCAGCTCTTCGGAATAGCGCTCCATCAGGAACACCAGCGCATCGGCGAGATCGTCGACATGCAGGAACTCGCGCTTCGGCGTGCCAGTGCCCCAGATCTCGACCTGCGCGGCGCCGGTCACCTTCGCATGATGCGTCTTCGCCATGAGCGCCGGCACCACGTGGCTCGCCTGCAGATCGTAGGTGTCGCCGGGGCCATAGAGATTGGTCGGCTGCGCCGAGATGAAGTCGGCGCCATATTGCCGGCGATAGGCCGCGCACAGCTTGAGGCCGGCGATCTTGGCCACGGCGTACCACTGGTTGGTCGGCTCGAGCGGCCCGGTGAGCAGCGCCTCCTCGCGCATCGGCTGCGGCGCGAGCCGCGGATAGATGCAGGATGATCCGAGAAACAGCAGCTTCTTCACGCCGGCGCGACGGCTCGCCTCGACGAGGTTTCCGGCGATCATCAGATTGTCGTAGAGGAACTCCGCCGGCCGCGTGTCATTGGCGAGAATGCCGCCCACCCTCGCCGCCGCGACGAAGACGGCATCCGGCCGCTGCGCGCGAAGCCAGGCCTCGGTCGCTTCCTGGCGGCGCAGATCGACCTCGTCGCGCCCGGCGGTCAGCACCTCGCAGCCGGTGCCGGCGAGGCGGCGCGTCAGCGCTCTCCCGACCATGCCGCCATGGCCCGCGACGAACACGCGGCGCTTGGCCAGGAGGAACAGCAGCGGTGCCGCGCTCGCCATGGGCTTGCCTCAACTCGTCGCCGCGCCGCGCGCGGGCCCGTCATAGCCCGCCTTGCGCAAGGTGCGCTCGCGCCGGGCGAGGTCGAGGTCGTGGGCGACCATCATGGCGATGAGATCGGTGAAGGCGATGCGCGGATGCCAGCCGAGAACCTTGCGCGCCTTGGCCGCGTCGCCTTGCAGCACGTCGACCTCGGTGGGACGGAGATAGCGGTTGTCGATCTCGACATGCCGCTTCCAATCGAGCCCGACTTCCGTGAAGGCCTGCTCGACGAGATCGCGCACGCTGTGGGTCTCGCCGGTGGCGACGACATAATCGTCGGGCTTCGGCTGCTGCAGCATCAGCCACATCGCCTCGACATAGTCGCCGGCAAAGCCCCAATCGCGCTTGGCATCGAGATTGCCGAGATAGAGCTTGTCCTGCAGGCTTTCCTTGATGCGCGCGGCGGCGCGCGTCACCTTGCGCGTCACGAAGGTCTCGCCGCGGCGCGGGCTCTCGTGATTGAAGAGGATGCCATTGCAGATGAACATGTCATAGGCTTCGCGGTAATTGATGGCGTACCAGTGCGCCGCGACCTTGCTCACGGCGTAAGGCGAGCGCGGATAGAATGGCGTGCGCTCGCTCTGCGGCGCCGGGGCCGCGCCGTACATCTCGGACGAGCCGGCCTGATAGCAGCGCACGGAATCGCCGCCGTGGATGATGTAATCGCGCAGCGCATCGAGCAGGCGCAGCGTGCCCATGGCCACCACGTCGGCGGTGTATTCGGGCACCTCGAAGGACACCTTGACATGGCTCTGGGCCGCGAGGTTGTAAACCTCGTCCGGCCGCACTTTCTCGAGCACCCGGCGCAGCGCGGTACCGTCCGACAGGTCGCCGTAATGGAGCGTCAGGTTGACGCCGGGCAAATGCGGATCGTGGTAGAGATGGTCGATGCGGTCGGTGTTGAAGAGGCTGGCGCGGCGCAAGAGGCCGTGCACCTCATACCCCTTGCCGAGCAGGAATTCGGTGAGATAGGCCCCGTCCTGCCCGGTCACCCCGGTGATCAATGCGCGCTTCGCCATGCCGGCCCCTCGGTCGTGCTCGCCCTATGATACGCCAAATGCCGGCGGCGCGCCGATGTCACTGCCGTGGCAGGCCGAGGAACGGGCCGATGGCCGCGAGAAAGGCGTCCGGCTGCTCGAGCGGCGGGCAATGGCCGCAGCGCGGCAACATGACGAATCGCGCCCCTTTTATCCGCTCGGCCAGCTCGCGCGCAAGGTCGAGCGGCGTCGCAGCGTCGAGCTCGCCGACCAGCACCAGGGTCGGGTTGGCGATCGCCGGCAGCGCGGCGCGCAAATCGACCTGCTCGAGCGCGCGGCAGGCGGCGACGAAGGCCGCCGGGTCGAAGCGCATCAGCACCGCCCGCCGCTCCGCCACGGCCTCGGGATATGCTGAGAGATAAGCGTCGTGGAAGATGCGGCGCGCGGCGATCTCGGCGACGGCCCCCATGCCGCCGGCGGCGACTTTATCCGCCATCACCGCGAACGCCGCCTTCGCCGCTTGCGGGAAGCCGGCGGCGGTATCGATCAGGAGCAGGCGCTCGAACAGCGCACCATGCCGCGCCGCGAGCGCCACGGCGACGAATCCGCCGAACCCGTTGCCGAGCACAGCGCTGCCCGGCCCGAGTCGCAGCGCGCGCAACGCGTCGGCGACGCGATCGGCATAGTCCTCGACGGCCGGCCCGGCCTTGGTCGAGCTGTCGAAGCCCGGCAGCGCCAGCAGATGAACGCGACGATGGCGCGCGAGACGCGGCACGACGCGCTCGAAGGCCGAGCGGTCGATGAGCAGCGAATGCAGCAGCACCAGATCCGGCCCCTCGCCCACCGAGACGACGTCGACCACACCGTTGGGAACCTCGATTCGTGCCATCAGCCGCCTTGAGAGTTGGGAAAGGAGTAATTAAAAGTTGCAGGCTAGGCTAGCATCTACGGGGCTCGCTGCAGCGTCAAGGCGGCGGGCCGGAAGGGAGCGGCATCCGAGTGCGGTATAAGGCGAGGTCGATCGATCCGGCGGCAATGGCGCTGGCGCTGCAAGCCCCCGAGCTGGCGCTGGTGGTGCCGACGCTGAACGAGCGCGGCAACATCGAGCCGTTGCTGGAGCTGGTGGGCTCGGTGCTGGGGGGCGTCGCCTGGGAAGTGATCTTCGTCGACGACGATTCGCGCGACGGCACGGCCGAGGCGGTGCGCGCCATCGCGCTGCGCGACCCGCGCGTGCGCTGCCTGCAGCGCATCGGCCGGCGCGGCCTCTCCACCGCCTGCATCGAGGGCGTGCTCGCCTCGGCGGCGCCCTACGTCGCGGTGATGGACGCCGATTTGCAGCATGACGAGCGCCTGCTGCCGCGCATGCTCGAGACCTTGAAGCGCGAGCCCTACGACCTCGTCGTCGGCTCGCGCTATGTCGCCGGCGGCGGGCTCGGCCAATGGGACAAGGGCCGCGCCCAGATGAGCGGCCTCGCCACCCGCCTGTCGCGCATCGTCTGCAAGGCCGAGATCGCCGATCCCATGAGCGGCTTCTTCATGATGCGCCGCGGCGTCTTCGAGGACGCCATGCGCCATCTCTCCGGCCACGGCTTCAAGATCCTGCTCGACCTCCTGGCGTCCTCGCCCCGGCCGGTGCGCTTCAAGGAGCTGCCCTACGAGTTCCGCCAGCGCCGCCACGGCGAGAGCAAGCTCGACACCCTCGTCGCCTGGGAATTCGGCATGCTCCTGGCCGACAAGCTCGTCGGCCACCTCGTCCCCGTGCGCTTCGCCCTCTTCGCCTTCATCGGCCTTCTCGGCCTCGGCGTCCATCTCCTGGTGCTGCGCACCGCGCTGGGGGTGCCGACCTTGAGCTTCGCCGCCGCGCAGGGCGTCGCCACAATGGTGGCGATGACCTCGAATTTCTTCCTCAACAACCTCTTCACCTACCGCGACCAGCGCCTCAGGGGCTGGCGGCTCGTGCGCGGCCTCGTCTCCTTCTATCTCATCTGCTCGGTCGGCGCCGTCGGCAATGTCGGCATCGCCGCCTACGTCTTCGCCGTCGACAATGTCTGGTGGCTCGCCGGCATCGCCGGCGCCATCGTCGGCTCCGTCTGGAACTACGCCGTCTCCGCCGTCTTCACCTGGCGCGGGAAATAGGCGCGACGCGCCCTCACTGCTGGCGGCTGGCGCGCAGCACGTAGCGGTCGCCGGCGAGTCGCTCGAAAACCACCTCGATCATCGGATGCTGGATCGGCCCGTTCTCGGCATCGGGCAGCAGATTCTGCTCGGACACATAGGCCTCGTAGGGGCCGCCCTGCGCGTTTTGCGCCAGCAGGTGATAGAACGGCTGCTCCTTGGCGGGCCGCCGGGCCGCCGGGATCGACTGGTACCATTCCTCGGTATTGTTGAACACCGGGTCGACATCGAAGATGACGCCGCGGAACGGGTAGAGCCGGTGCCGCACGATCTGTCCGACCGAGAACTTGGCATCGCCGCGGATGCGTTTCGTGCTCAATGAACCCTCGTCGCCAGCGCGCCCGCCGGCGCAGCGTCCCCTGTATATGGGCTGGCGCGGCAATCCTCAAGCCGCAACGGGCTCGACAGTGCCGCGAATTGGCGCAACCATCGCGGTCCATTACCAGCGAGGCCCATGATGCTGCCGCTCACGGGGATCAAGGTCGTTGAGATCGGCCAGAACCTCGCCGGCCCTTATGCCGGCGAGATCCTGGCGACGCTCGGCGCCGACGTCATCAAGATCGAGCGGCCGGAAGGCGACGACGCGCGCGGCTGGGGGCCGCCCTTCTGGCACGGCACTGCGGCGATCTTCCACACCGTCAATCGCAACAAGCGCGGTGTCACCCTCGATCTCAAGGACGCCCGCGGCGTCGCCTGGCTCCTGCAATATCTCGAGGAGGCGGATGTGCTGCTGCACAACATGCGGCCCGGCGCCATGGAGGAGCTCGGCCTCGGCGCCGAGCGACTGCGCGCGCTCAACCCGCGCCTCGTCTACTGCGTGCTCTCGGCCTTCGGCCACAAAGGGCCGATGCGCCTCAATCCGGGCTATGAGCCGATGGTGCAGGCTTTCGCCGGGCTCTTCAGCATCAACGGCGCCGAGGACGCGCCGCCGACGCGCGTCGGCGTGCCGATCCTCGACATGGGCACGGCGATCTGGGCCGCGCTGGGCTGCGTCGCCGCGCTGCTGCGGCGAACCGAGACCGGGCAGGGCGCCGTCGTCGACGTCTCGCTGTTCGAGACGGCGCTGACCTGGCTCACCGTGCCCTTTGCCAGCTTCCAGATGACGGGCCAGCCGCCGCAGCGGCATCGCACCGGCAGCCGGCGCCTCGTCGTGTTCGAGGCTTTCGCGACGAAAGACGGCGAGATCATCATCGCCGCCGCCAACGACCGCCTGTTCCAGAAGCTGGCGCGCGCGCTCGGCCGGCCCGAATGGGCGGAGGACGAGCGCTTCAAGACGAACGCGCTGCGCAACGCCAACAAGGGCGCGCTCCTGCCGGAGATCGCCGCGCTCGTACGCGGCGCCGGCTCCGCCCATTGGGTCGCACGCCTCGAAGCGGCGGGCGTGCCCTGCGCGCCGATCCAGGATTTGAACGATGTGGCCGCCGCGCCGCAGACGGCGGCGATCGGCATGGTCGAGGAGGTGCCGGGCAGCGGGCTCAGCCTCATGGGCCTGCCGCTCTCCTTCGACGGCAGCCGCCCGGCGATGCGCCGGCGAGCGCCACAGCTCGGCGAACACAACAGCGAGCTGCTCGGGGGATGACGGCGGCTGACGGGCGCGTATCATAGGCGCGCCCAAGCGTCGGAGACGGCTGTTGAGTGACGGCGAGAATCCCGCGCCGATGCTGTTGTTGGCCGCCGATGCCGATCTGCGCGACGCCAGCGGCACCGCTCCTTTTTGGCGCCGCGACGACTGGCCGGCGATCGTCGCGGCGCTGCTGCTGCACGTCGCTGCCATCGCCGCGTTCCTGATCGACTGGCAACACCCGCCGGCGGCGCCGCCCGAGAGCATACCGGTGACGATCGTCTTCGCGCCGCCGCCCGCGTCCGTCGCGCCGCCCGCGCCGCCGCCTAAATCGCCGCTCTTTGATCGTGAGTCCGGCAAGGACGAGCGCACCACCGCGCCGCCCAGCGCCGAGGTCACCGACGCAGAGCCTACCCGGGCACCCGCGGCTGCCGCACCCGCCGAACCGAAACCGCCCTTGCCGCAGGTCGCACCCACCGCATCCTCGGAAAAACCCGCGCCGCCGGAGCGGGATGCGAAAGCCAAGACGCGCGACGCGGTGGCGCGCCTCGATCCGCGCAAGGAAGCCGACCGGGCGCGCGCGCCGCATCCCGCGCCGGAGCTTCTTCACCGCGAACCCGGCGACCGTGAGCAGACCGGCGATCCCTATCTCAACCGCGCGCGCGATCTTTTGGAGCGGCATCGCACCTATCCGAACGTGCTCGGGCGCTACGGCGTGCCGGTCGAGGGGACGTCAGTCTATGACGTGCTGCTCGACCGAAAGGGCCAGCTCCGCGGCATCAAGCTGGTCACTTCCTCGGGCGCCGCCGCACTCGACGATGCGGCCGCAGCCATGATCCGCGAGACGGCGCCGTTCCCGCCGCTGCCGGCGGACTACCCGGGTGAAGCGGTGCTCGTGACCTTCACGATCCATCTCTTTCCCAAGCCGGCGTGGTGACGACGCCGCGTGCCGTTTCCAGCACCGGACCAAGCGATGTGGACTCTGTCAGCGTGCCGGCGACAGCTCGATGCGCTCGCAATTCATGCGACCCTGCAGCAGACAATCCTCGAGCTTCGATTCGGCGGCAAGCGCCTCGGCCAACCACAGGCCGATCACCGCGAGCAGGAGCGTCACCGCGAGGCCGGCGAGACTGCCGGTGAAGCGGTCATCCTCTTCCTGACGCTCGCGCTCGGTCATGGCCGCTCGCCCGGTTAGGGACGCACGTAGCTCCAGCCCTGCTCCTGCAGTTCCATCAGCCTGACCACGCCCGACGGCACGATGGTGGCCTCCGGCATGAGCTCGACCTTTTTTCCTTCCGCCGTCTCCATTCCCTGCAGCGTGTTGTTGCAGGCGGACAAGCGCACGTCCGGCATGCTCTGATGGAAGGCGGCGAGCCGCGTCTTGATGGGCGACGTGTCGGCACGCAGCATGTGCAAGCCCGGCCCGTAAGTGACGATCTCGATCGCGACCGGCTCGTGGCGCGAGGAATAGTACTCCTTGGCGGCGGTCGCATTGTTGAGCGCCAAATTCATGGCGAAAGAGTCGTTCGTGTCGACTTGCAGCACTAGGCGGTGTCCGCCGCTAGCGCCCTCGGCGGCCAGCACCGGCGACACCGGCACGGCGAGCAGGACGCCCGCAACCAGGCCGAGCAATCGTCTGCGATCCATCCGTCCTCTCCTATGAAGATGAGGGGTGAGCGGCGCCGCTAGCGCCACTCGCGCGCTTTGATCATGCCACGAATCGCGCGGATCGGCCAAATCGCCGCGAAGACCAGCGCGGCGATGCAGAAATTGATCGTTGGCGGGCGCGCCCCGGTCGCCGGCCGGAAATCGACTTCGAGCAGGCTGGCGACGGCAACGATGAGATAGCCGCCAATGAGGAGCCAAGCGCCGGACAGCATGCGGCAGGTCCTTTCTGCGAAATCAATGAAAGAGCGTCGAGGAGTTCGGTGAAAGCCGGATTAACCGGCGGCAACCTGCGCGATCTAAAAGGAGCGTGTCGCGCCAGGCGATGTTGGCATGGCAGCCATTATTTCCGCATAGGGGGATATGCCATGGCAGATATTCGAACCGGTTACCCGACCGGTGCAGCGGCCGCTCCCGGCGCGATCGCCGGGGTCGAGGTGATCGGCGCGCGCCGCCGCATTTCCTGGGGCGCCATCTTCGCAGGCGTCATCGTCGTGCTCGCCGTTGAACTTCTGCTGAGCATGCTCGGTCTCGGCATCGGCCTCAGCTTCGTCAATCCCGCCGAGGGCAACTCGCCTAATCCCGGCAGCATCGGCCTCGGCGCCGGGATCTGGTGGGGCGTCAGCTACCTGATCGCGCTGTTCGCGGGCGGCTATGTCGCCGGCAGGCTCGCCGGGTCGTTGCTGTCGTGGGATGGCGCGTTGCACGGCATTCTCGTTTGGGCGTTCACGCTGCTCGTCACGTTCTACCTGCTGGGCACCGCTATCGGCAGCGTCATCGGCGGCGCCTTCAGCGTCGTCGGCAACACGGTGTCGACCGCCGCGCAGGGCCTCAAGAGCGCCGTGCCCACGGTCGCGCAAAGCGCCGGCGTGACGCCCGATCGCATGCAGCAGATCGCCAATGACCTGCTCAACGGGCAGTCCTCGAGCAACGCCGATCCCAGGAGCATGAGCCGCGATCAGGCGCAGCGGGAGATCGCCGCCACCCTGCCGCAGCTGGCGCTCGGCGGCGATCGGGCCCGCGCGGCGCGCGAGCGCATCATCCAGATCATGTCGGCGCAGCTCAACATCTCGCCCGACGCGGCCAACCGCCGTCTCGACCAGCTCGCCGCCAACGTCCAGCAGACGGCGCAGCAGGCGACGAACACCACGCGGCAGGCGGCCGAAAAAGCGGCACCCGGGGCGTCGCGCGCCTCGTTCATCGCTTTCGTCGGGCTCGTGCTCGGGGCGATTGCCGCCGCGCTCGGCGGTCATGTCGGCGCGCGCAGCCGCGTCAGGGAAATCGAGCCGGCCTAAAATCGGCGCGTGTAGTCAGCATCTCACGGCGCCTGCGCCATGAGATGCTGCACGTCGAAAGCATGGCGCTCGACGAGAATCTCGGCGACACGCCGGCGATGGCAGATCCGCCAGTCGCCCTCATAGCACAGCAGGCAAGACGGCGCTTCGGCGGCGAGCGCCGCCACCTGCTGCAGCGCGATCTCGGCCTCGGCCGTGGCGAGCTTGGCGCCGACGATGCGCCAGAAGCGCTCCCACTCGCGCCGGTGATTGGCCTCCCGCCCCTCCGGCGGCGTGCCCAGCGCCTTCAGATGCAGATAGCGCATCCCCGCTTCTTCGATCGCCGCCTGGAGCTGGCGCTTGGAGAACCCGGCGCGCCGCGACTGCGGCCGGTCGCGGACGTCGATGAGCGTAGCAACGCCGGCCGCCTTGAGCGCCGCGAGCACTTCGGCGAGACTCGCCTTCTCGTAGCCGATGGTTCGGATCGGGTAGCGCATTACCGAGAGCGCATTGGCGCACAGCCGGCTATCATATTGATCGACACTGTCATCCAATAGCTTGCTTCGAAATAGAGCCCTCTGCAACCGACGGAGGATCGGTGGCAAGAACGATCGCTCTGGAAATCCTGGCTGGCCTCATGCTCCTCAGCCTTCTCGGCTGCGCTTCAGCCGAGGAGCTAAGAGCGGAAGACGAGGCCGCGTGTGCCGGCTACGGTTTCCAGCGCGGCACGATCGAGTTCGCCAACTGTATGCAACGCGAGAGCCTGGCAAGGCGCTACGGCCCTTGGTTGGGCCCACCTTCGTTCGCTTTTGGCTGGTACGACGGGCATATGTCGCCGCCGCGCGGTCCCGCCGACGTGCGCTAGACACGCGCGCGCCCCCCGCTTCAGGCCGTCGAACCAGGGGGGCAGCGGCGTCCTGAGCACATCGCTCCAGGCTGTCGTCGCGCCGAGCAGGAAATGCCCGCCCGTATCACCGGGCTCGCCAGCCTGCGCGGTATCATGTCATCCGCAGGTAGTCGCCCGACACGCGCGGGTAAAAGTCTGTGCCGCCGGCGAGAACCGTCAGGGAGCTCTCGGCGAGCGCCGTCAAGGCGTCGGCGAGGTCGGTCGGGCGCAGATAGAGGCCCATCGAGTCCTCTCCTCTTCGGCGCCACGCGATAACGCGGCCGGCACCGGTAGATCGTATGCAAGAGCTGGCCTAGCAGTTGCTCACTCCGTGGGGTCGAGCCAGGGGAGTGGATGGCGAAACGAACGGGCTCCCTGGAGGAGCAACAGGCATGAGCATCGGCACGCCGCCCGTGAGGCGCACACTCGCCTCTTCAGGCGAGCATTGGCGAGGATGGGGCGCTCGCCGAGCGCCGCATCCGGTCGATCTCTATCGTCCCGCCTTCCTCAGCGTGTAACGCACGGTCTGGGCCCGGATGAGGCCGTCGCGAAACACAAAGGTGTCGACGCCGTCATCGGTGCCGTTGTCGCGGGATTGAGCCGCCCATTCGAGGAAGAGGATGTCGCCCTCGTAGATCTGTGTCTTGAGGTCCCAACGGGCGTTGGGCAGATCCGCCAGCAGCTCGGCGAAAGCTTCGCGGATCCCCGTCCTGCCGCGCTTGACCCCTCGGGGACTGATGAACACCGCATCCTCGCTGAAGTCGGACACGATGCCGTCGAGATCGCCCGCGCCCAGTGCCTCACCGTGGTGCTTGAAGATCTGCTGTGGTGTGCGCTTCGACATGGAAAACGGTACGGGTGCGTTACGCAGACTTGAGGGCCGTCGCATCCACCGGGAGCTTGCGCAGGCGCGTGCCTGTCGCCGCAAAGATCGCGTTGGTCACGGCCGGCGCGATCGCCGCCGTGCCGGGCTCGCCGATCCCGCCCGGCGCTTCGGTGCTCGACACCAGGTGAACCTCGATGGCGGGGCTCGCGTCGATGCGCAGCGGCTGGTATGTGTCGAAGTTCGCCTGCATCACGCGGCCGTTCTCGATCGTGATGTTGCCATAGAGCGCGGCCGTGATGCCGAAGATGATGCCGCCTTCGATCTCGGCCTTGACCGTGTCGGGGTTGACGATGCCGCCGCAATCGACGGCGCTGACCACGCGGTTGACCCTGACCTGACCGTCCGCCGCCACCGTTACTTCGGCAATTTGCGCCAGATAGCTGCCAAAGCCGTTGAGGACGGCCACGCCGCGACCCTGACCCTTGGGAAGCGGACGTCCCCATCCGGCCTGTCGCGCAGCGAGATCGAGGACTGCCCGCGCCCGCGGCGACTTGCCCAGCAATGCCCGCCGGTAGCCGACCGGGTCCTTGCCGGCCGCCGCCGCCAACTCGTCGATGAAGCTCTCGACCATGAAGCAGTTGTGCGTCGGTCCGACGCCGCGCCACCAGCCGGTGGTCAGCCCCGCCGGCGGCTCCTGGCGGACGCAATCGACGAGCAGGTTGGGGAAGGCATAGGGTCCCGCCGCGGCCTCGGCCGCGTCGGGATCGAGCCCGTTCTTCAAGACCCATGGCGCCCAGCGTGCGGCCACGAAAGATCCGGTGACGCGATGGGTGAAGGCGATGGGCGCGCCATGCGCGTCGAGACCCGCTGCAAGCCGATCATAGTAATAGGGGCGGTAGACGTCGTGCTGGGTGTCTTCCTCGCGTGACCAGATCACCTTGACCGGGCCATCCACCTGCTTGGCGATCTCTACGGCCTGGGCGATGCCGTCGACATCCAAGCGCCGGCCGAACCCGCCGCCGAGGAACTGGTTGTGTACCTGGACTTTATCCTGCGGCAGGCCGGTAACCTGCGCCGCCGCGACTTGCGCGCGAACCGGAACTTGGGTTCCGACCCAGACATCGCAGCCATCCGTGCGGACGTGAACGGTGCAGTTCATGGGCTCCATGGTGGCATGGGCCAGGAAAGGCATCTCGTAGACCGCCTCGATCCTCTTCGCTGCGCCCGCCAGCGCCTTGTCGACATCGCCCCGCTTTTCGGCGACGAGGCCACCCTTGCGCGACGCGTCCGCCAGCTGGCGCACGATATCGGCGGTGGAGAGTTTCGCATTCGCTCCGTCGTCCCAGCTGATGGCGAGCGCGGCCAATCCCTTCCGCGCCGCTCCCATGTGGTCCGCGACCACCGCCACGGCGTTGTCGATGCGCACCACCTGCCGGACGCCGTTGACCGCCTTTGCCTTGCTGTCATCCACGCTGGCAAGCTTGCCGCCGAACACCGGCGAGGCGGCGACGGTCGCGACCTTCAGTCCGGGCGGCCGGACGTCGATGCCGAATTGCGCGCGACCATTCACCTTCTCGGCCTGGTCGAGCCGCTTCGCCGGCGTGCCGATCAGGGTGAAATGCTTGGGATCCTTGAGCTTGACCTTCGCCGGCACTCGCAGTTTGGCGGCGGCATCGGCAACCGCGCCGTAAGCAATGCGCCGACCGGTCGGCACATGGATCACCTCGCCATTCTCGCCGCGACAGGCAGCCGCATCGACGCGCCACTGCTGCGCCGCGGCCGCGACCAGCATCGTGCGCGCGACGGCGCCGACCCGGCGCAAGGGATCGAAGGCGCCGCGAATGGCGGTCGATCCGCCGGTCGCCTGCTCGCCCAGCAGGGGATCCGAATAGGACTTGGCGTCGGGCGGCGCATGCTCGAGCCGGACCTGGTTGAGGTCGATCTCGAGCTCCTCGGCGATGAGCATCGGCAGCGAGGTGTAGGTGCCCTGCCCCATCTCGACCCGCGGGACGATCATCGTCACGCTGTTGTCGGGAGCGATGCGGACATAGGCGTTGGGCGGGCCGCCATAAGGCTTGCCGGGAGCCGCGGCTTCCGCGTGGCGGGACAGCACGGGCAGCGTGAAGCTGAGCACCAGCCCGCCGCCGGCCGCGGCGCCGGCCTTGATGAAGGTCCGCCGCGAAAGACCGCGTTCGGAAAGCTTTGGCGCGAGGCCGCCTTTTTCCGTGGAGGTCAGCCGTTTAGTCAGCATGGGGGATCTCCCTCACCGGGCCGCCAGAGCTTGTCCCGCTTGCTTGATGGCGGAACGGATGCGCGTATAGGTTCCGCAGCGGCAGACATTGCCCGCCATGGCGCTGTCGATGTCGGCGTCGCTCGGATGCGCATTGCCGGCCAGCAGCGCGGTCGCGGACATGATCTGGCCGGATTGGCAATAGCCGCACTGCACGACCTGGAGGTCAAGCCAGGCCTTCTGGATCGCCTTTCCAGCCGGCGTGCTGCCGACTGCCTCAATGGTGGTGACTGCGGCAGAGCCGACGCTGTCGATGGCGGTGATGCAAGACCGGGTGGCGGTTCCGTCGATCTGCACTGTGCAGGCGCCGCACAGCCCCACGCCGCAGCCGAACTTGGTGCCGGTCATGCCGATGACGTCGCGCAGCACCCAAAGGAGCGGCGTGTCGCCGTCGACATCGACCGAGTGATCCCTGCCGTTGATCTTGATCGTAAAGGCCATAGGCCACCTCGCGGGCGGGCTGACTCGAGCGATCGCTGTCATGCCGGGATTGCTCGACAAGCGATTCTACTCCTGGACCCTGGATCTCGCTTGCTCTCGATTGACGCGACTAGGCCGGTATTGCGCCCGCGCACCTGCCCCTCGGCGGAGTCGGGCCTTTCTTGAGAGGTGCTGCTCTTTCATGACGGCGGACTCCGGCCGTCGACCGATGAGTCCGCGGGACGACTGATCACCGTGCTCGCGGAATGGGCGCCGCCGCCGATCGCGGTGCAGCGCCCCCGCGGGATCGGGGAACCCATGCGACATGAAATATTGCTGTAACTCAGCAAGCTGGCGGCGCGTCGCCAGTTCGAGCAGCGACACATGTTCGTTGATGATGGCCGAGTGAAACTGCTCGCGCTGGTAAAAAAAGATCTCGATTGCGGCAGTGCCCATCGCGCCGCCGAGGTTGCGCATCATGTTGAAGAGACCCGAGGCGGCGCCTGCCTCATGCGGCGCAATCCCGAGCATCGCGATCGCGGAGATCGGGATTCCCGGCCTCAGCATGAACCCGTTTTGCACGTACGCGCGCTGCGGCCCGTCAGGGCGGCGCGCTTACTGATCGGGGCCAGTCGGCTTATCCGGAAGCGATGTGTCGGCGGGAGCCCTGTCTCCGCCGCCGTAGAACCCGGACGCCATGTCGGTGCCCTCGGCGTCGCACCAGGCGGGCGGAACGGTACAGAACGGCGACCGCCGGCGTATCGACGGCCGCGCAGCTCGAAGCATATTTGTCAGCACCGCGCGTCCCTCGGTGACACGCCAGAAGTAGTCGCGCGCACGATGTCTCGAAACGTTTTGTACATTTCGGCGGTATCAATATGCGCGTTTTCGATAGCACAGCCGAGACAAGCTTCCGCATTGAAATGGTCCAAGACCATGCTCGGAAACTTCTCAGAGAGCCATGCGAACATCCATCGTCGAACTTGCTCCATTTGATCTGGATCACGACAGCCTTCTCGCTCAACCGTAGCGATGAACATCTGCTGATGCCGCAGACACGCGTATCGAAATCCGAGCATGGGAAATAGTCTCCACGGTAACCTGCGCCGCGGACTCTCTCGCTCCTTTTAGTCCCCGTCAACGACGAGCGTGCAGAACAGTGGAAGCGAGGCACGAAACGAACGTCAGCGTCGCCCGGGTGGCGAATGCAATATGGCTATATATCAGTTCGATTGGTTAAGTCGGAGGGGCTTTCGAATCTCGCACGAGGGTATCGAGTGCGCCGACGACCAAGAAGCCATCATCCGCGCGCTCCGTTTGCCCGCGGGAGACCGGCGTCCGCTCGCGCGTCGAAGTATGCGTGCATGGGCGGCTCATCTGGTCAAGCGGCATCGAGGCAGCCGC
>DASWFH010000438.1:0-13955 GCA_036394355.1 Allostellaceae bacterium
GGAGAAGTGATGAAGGAGCACATGAGCGACGTGCACAAGGCCCTGCGAGCGTGTCGCGGCGCGTTCGGCATCATCATGGCTTTCAGCCTGGCGATCAACCTGCTGATGCTCGCAACGCCGCTCTATATGATGCAGGTGTTCGACCGCGTGCTGAGCAGCCGCAGCGGCGATACGCTGGTGATGTTGACGCTGATCACGGTGCTAGCGATCGGCGTGCTGGCGCTGCTCGACGCGATCCGCTCGCAGATGCTGGTGCGCATCGGCAACTGGCTCGACGACCGGCTCGGCCCCACCGTGTTCGCGGGTGCGCTCAGGGCGGCGCTGCGCAGCGATCCCGCGCGCGCCTCGCAGGGCTTGCGCGATCTCGGCACCATGCGCGGCTTCATCACTGGCCCGACGGTGACCCCGCTGCTCGACGCGCCATGGGCGCCGATCTTCATCATCGCGCTCTTCGCGCTTCATCCCATGCTGGGCCTCATCGGCCTCGGCGGCGGTGTCGTGCTGTTCGGTCTTGCACTCATCAACGAGTTCGTCACGAAGCAGCCGCTGCGGCGCGCCAACCTCGCCGCCAGCAAGACGCATCAGCGCGCCGAGGCGGCGCTGCGCAACGCCGAGGTGATCCGCGCCATGGGCATGGGCGAGGGCGTGCTCCGCCTGTGGCGGCGCGACAGTGCCGGCACTCACGAGGCGCAGCGCGCCGCCGGCACGCGCGGCGGCGTGATCCTCGCCCTTTCCAAGTTTTTCCGCCTGCTGGTGCAGACGGTGATCCTCGGCGCGGGCGCCTGGCTGGTGATCCATCAGGAGGCCAGCGCCGGTGCGATGTTCGCGTCTTCGTTTCTGCTCGGCCGCGCGCTCGCGCCGGTCGAAAACGCCATCAGCACTTGGAAGTCGCTGGTCGCGGCGCGCCTTGCGCACCGCCGGCTCGACGAGCTGGTCTCGGCGCTCCCCGACGAGGCCAAAGGCATGGAGCTGCCGCGCCCGGTGGGTGAGCTGGTCATCGAGCGTCTCGTGTTCGTCCCGCCCGGAGCGGATGAGCCCACTTTGCGCGGCGTTGGGTTCGAGCTCGCCCCGGGCGAAGTGCTCGGCATCATCGGCCCGTCGGCCGCGGGCAAGTCGACGGTCGCCCGTCTCATCGCCGGCACCTGGTCGCCGACTGCCGGCAAGGTGCGGCTCGACGGCGCCGATATCGCCGTGTGGCATGATTCCGGCGGCTCACAGCATGTCGGCTACCTGCCGCAGGACATCGAGCTCTTCGCCGGCACGGTGCGCGACAACATTGCTCGGCTCGGCGATGCGAGCCCCACCGCGGTCATCGAGGCGGCCAAGCTCGTCGGCCTGCATGAGATCATCATGCGGCTGCCGCGCGGGTACAACAGCGAGATCGGCGAGGCCGGCTTGCGCCTCTCCGGCGGCCAGCGTCAGCGCATCGGGCTCGCGCGCGCCGTCTTCGGCCGGCCGCGCCTGGTCGTGCTCGACGAACCCAATGCCAGCCTCGACCATGAGGGCGAGGAAGCGCTCCATCACGCGATCGCCCGCCTCAAGGAGATGGGCACCACGGTCGTGATGATAGCGCATCGCCCGAGCGTGCTCGGCCTCGCCGACAAGCTGCTCGTGCTGCGCAACGGCACGGTCGACGCCTATGGCAGCCGCGCGGAGGTGATCGCCAAGCTCAACGCGCCCGGCGCAAACCGCCGCGCCGCCGTGCCGATGCAGAAGCAGGTCGAGCAGACGCAACCGCAGCAGCAGACCGCGTGAAGGGAAGCCCGTTCATGACCAGCCTGATCACCCTCGATCACATCTCCCCGTCGCTGGTTCCGGCGACGCCACTCGCGCGCACGCGCGAGCTGGTGGTGGCCGGCTCAGCCCTCATCGGCATCTTCGTCATCGGCTTCGGCACCTGGGCGGCGATGGCGCCGCTGGAGAGCGCCGCCATCGCACCCGGCACGGTTGTCTCGGAGTCGAGCCGCAAGACGGTGCAGCATCTCGAGGGCGGCATCATCTCCGCCATCCTCGTCCATGATGGCGACACGGTGACCGCAGGGCAGACCCTGATCCGCCTCGACGACACCAAGCCGCGCACGACGCTGGTGGCGCTGCGCGGCCAGCTCTGGGACGCCAAGGCGCGCGAGGCGCGCCTCGTCGCCGAGCGCGATGGCGCCGCCGAAATCAGCTTTCCGCCGGACCTCTTGGCCGAGCATGGCGAGCCGGCCGTGACGGCGGCACTTGCCGGTCAGCAGAAGATCTTCGACACGCGGCGCTCGCTGCAGCAATCGAAGATCGCCGCGATCAAGGAGCGCATCAACCAGGTACATGAGGAGATCACGGGTCACGAGGCCGAGGTGTCGGCGTTGGGCAGGCGCGTGGCGCTGCTGCAGGAGGAGATCGCCGGCGCCAAGGAGCTGGTCGCCAAGGGGCTCGAGCGCCGGCCCCGCCTGCTGCAGCTGCAGCGCGATCTGGCGGAGATGGAAGGTAAGCGCGGCGACACGCTGGCGCAGATCGCCAGGGCCAGGCAGACGATCGCCGAATCCGAGATCGATATCCTGAGCGTGCAGAACGACCGGCAGAAGGATGTGGCGGACGAGCTGCGCGAAACGCAGAAGAAGGAGCACGAGCTTGCCGAGCAGGCGCAGGCCGCCGCCGACGTCCTCGCGCGCGTCGACGTCAGGTCGCCGGAGAACGGCACGATAACCGATCTGCGCGTGCATACGCCGGGCGGCGTGATCAATCCAGGGGAAGCGCTCCTCGACCTGGTGCCGCAAGCCGACCGACTCGTGATCGAGGCGCAGGTCAGGCCGGAGGATATCGACCGGGTGCATGAGGGCCTGGCGGCGCAGGTGCGGCTCCTGCCCTACAAGCAGCGCCGGACGCCGCCGCTCGACGCGACGGTGATCTATGTCTCGGCCGACCGGATGACCGACAAGAAGACCGACCGCGCCTATTACACGGTGAAACTGCGCGTCGACGAGGAGAAGCTGGCCGCGCTCGGCGACGACGTGAAGATGATGCCGGGCATGCCCAGCGAGACGATGATCAAGACCGGCGAGATGACCGTGGCAGCCTACGCGATGTCGCCCGTCCTCGACAGCTTCCATCGCGCCTTCCGCGAGAAATAGCGCCGGGAGGTCTGCAGTTGCGCCGCGCGCGTCAGCACAGCGCGCGCGGCGCCAACGCCCGCTCCTCGATCCGGATGCGCCAGGCGAGCAGCGCCAGATTGAGCACCGAGAATATTGCGGCGATGCGCCAGGCGCCGAAGGCGAGCGGCAGCACGGCGATCTCCGCGGCCACCACGACATAGTTGGGGTGGCGCAGGAAGCGATAAGGGCCGCTGCGCACCAGCGGCGCGTCGGGGAGCGTGATGATGCGCGTCGTCCAAAAAGGGCCCAGGCTCTGGATGATCCACAGCCGCAGGGCCTGCAGCAGCGCGAACGCGCCAAGCCAGCTCCAGGATGGCGGCGTATCCGCCGGCACGAGAAACAGCAGCGCCGCGAGCCACGCGCCGTGCAGCAGCACCAGGAGCGGGTAGTGGCCGGCGCCGGCCTCGACGCCGCCGCGAGCCAGGAGCGCACGCGTGTTGCGCGCGGCGTGGATCAGCTCCGCGGCGCGCTCTGCTGCCACCAGCGCGACGATGACGGCGACCGCGCTCACGCCGCCTCGATGACCTGGAACCCGGCGGTGAAGCCGGGGCCGAGCGCGGTCATGAGCAGGCGCCCCGCGACGCCCGCGCGCAAGGCGCGCTCGAGCACGAAGAGCACGGTCGCTGCCGACATGTTGCCGTAATCGCGCAGCACGCCGCGCGCATCGGCGAGCGCTCCGGCGCCGACGCCAAACGCCTCTTCGAGCGCCGTCAGCACCTTGGCCCCGCCGGGATGGCAGACGAAATGATCGATGTCGCCAAGTTCCAGCCCATGGCGCGTCAGGAAATCGCCGGCCACGTCACGCATATGGTTGCGCACCAGCGCGGGTATGTCGCGCGAGAACACGGCGCGCAAGCCGTCCTCGGCAACGTCCCAGCCCATGATGTCCAACGATTGCGGCCAAGTATGCTCGCCCGCGACGCCCAGCCGCGGGCCGTCACCGCGGCACGACAGCACCGCCGCGGCGGCGCCGTCACCGAACAGCGCCGTGGCGACGATGTTGCTCTTGGACGTGTCGTCCTTGCGAAAGGAGAGGGCGCACAGCTCGACGACGAGAAAGAGCACGCGGCTCTCGGGCGCGGCCCGCACAAGGTCGGCGGCGCGCGACAAGCCGAGCACGCCGCCCGCGCAACCCAGCCCGAAGATCGGCAGCCGCCGTACGTCGCGGCGCAACGGGAGCCTTTCCATCAGCCGCGCGCCGAGGCTGGGCGTGGCGACGCCGGTGGTCGACACCACGACAATGGCATCGATCGCCTCAGGCCGCAGCTCGGCGAGCACCAAGGCATCGGCGGCCGCTTGCTCCAACAATGACACGGCGTGCTCGAGATAGAGGGCGTTGCGCTCCGCCCAGCCATGCGCACGCTCGTACCACTCGAGCGGCACGCTCGAATAGCGGCGCTCGATCCCGGCATGGGCGAACACCGGCATGAGCCGATCGAGATCCACGCCGGTGCTGGCGGCGAAGAGGTGGCGCGCGCGGAGCGCGACCTCGGGCTGTCCGAGTGCATGGGGCGGCACGGCGGTGGCGAGCGAAAGTAGGCGCGGAATGGCGCTGGTCACTGGCTAAGGGCTCCTCGGGTCGTTAAAGTGCCTCACCGAAAGAACGTTTTGCGCACCATAAACGCCGGCTACACTGCCGGAGATCGCATGTTCGAAGGGTTCACAACTGCGCGATTGGAAACCGCCGGTGCCGTGATCAACCTGCGGCGCGGCGGCAAGGGGCCCCCCCTGCTGCTGCTGCATGGCTACCCGCAAACGCACGCCATGTGGCACAAGTTGGCGCCGGCGCTGGCGGAACGCTTCACCGTCATCTGCCCGGATCTGCGCGGCTATGGCGATTCCGCCAAGCCGCCGGGCGGGCCCGACCACGCCGGCTATGCCAAGCGAGCGATGGCGGCCGATCAAGTCGAAGTGATGGAGAAGCTGGGGTTTTCCCGCTTCCAGGTGGTCGGGCACGACCGCGGCGCGCGCGTCGTGCACCGCCTGTGTCTCGACCATGGCGATCGCGTCGAGCGCGCCGCGGTTCTCGACATCATCCCGACCGCCGATGTTTTCGCGCGTACCGACAAGGCGCTCGCGACCTATTACTATCATTGGTTCTTCCTGATCCAGCCCTTCGACCTGCCCGAGCGGCTCATCGGCGGCGCCGCCGATTTGTTCCTCGAGCGGTCGCTGCGGTCCTGGAGCCGCAAGGAAGGCGTGTTCGCCGAGGAGGCGGTGGCGGAATACCGCCGCTGCTTCCGCGATCCGGCGACCATCCACGCCACCTGCGAGGATTATCGCGCCGGCGCCTCGATCGATCTCGAGCATGACTCGGCCGACGCCGGCAAGAAAGTCCAGTGCCCGCTGCTCGTGCTGTGGGGCAGGAATGGCGTCGTCGGCCGGCTCTATGACCCGCTCGCGATCTGGCGCGAGAAGGCAGTCGATGTGCGCGGCGATGCGCTGCCTTGCGGCCATTTCCTGCCCGAGGAAGCGCCCGACGAGACCCTGGGCGCGCTGCGCTCGTTCCTTCACAGCTGAGACGGAAACCAGTTCCTTGTCATCATCAGACGCGCCTTTGTCCTCCCACCGCAAGCCGCGCAACCGCGTCATCGAGCGGCTGCGCGCCTATTTCTTCGCCGGCATCCTCGTCACCGGGCCGCTCGCGCTCACGCTCTATCTCACCTGGCTCTTCATCCATTTCATCGACAGCTCGGTGAGCCTGCTGTTCCCGGACCGCTACAACCCAGCGCATTACCTGCCGTTCAACATTCCCGGCCTCGGGCTCATCTTCAGCATCATCGTGCTGACGCTGATCGGCGCGCTGACGGCGGGCTATGTCGGCCGGCTTTTCCTGCGCATCTCCGAGCGCATCCTGGCGCGCATGCCGGTAATCCGCAGCGTCTACGGCGCGGTGAAGCAGATCTTCGAGACCGTCCTGGCGAAGCAGTCTAACACCTTCCGCGAGGCGGTGCTGGTCGAATTTCCCCGCAAGGGCATGTGGACCATCGCCTTCATCACCGGGCGCACCGAGGGCGAGGTGCAGGATCTCGCGGGACCGGAGGCGGTGAGCGTCTATGTCCCGACCACGCCCAACCCGACGTCGGGCTATCTCGTCTTCTTGCCGCGGCGCGAACTCATTGTACTGTCGATGACCGTCGAGGAGGCGATCAAGATGGTGATCTCCGGCGGCATCGTCACGCCGCCCGACCGCCGCGTGGCCGAGGTGGTCAGCGACGACAAGGAGATCGCGCTGCCGCGTTCGGGGCGTGGCTGATACTTCGCGAAGTGAGTGGCGAGCGCGCCCGAGATGCGCACTCAGCCCGACCGCAGATAGCGCACGGCGCCGTCGCGCTGGAAGAGGTGGAGCAGCGTACGCAGCGCCTGGCCGCGCGGGCTGTCGAGATCGGGGTCGCGCGTCAAGGCGAGCCGTGCGTCGTCGCGCGCGATCGCCAGCAGATCGGCATGGGCGGCGAGATCGGCGAGGCGCAACTCGGGCATGCCGCTCTGGCGCGTGCCGAGCACTTCGCCGGCGCCGCGCAGCCGCAGATCCTCCTCGGCAATACGGAAGCCATCCTCGGTCTCGCGCAGGATGGTGAGCCGCGCCTTGGCGGTCTCGTTGAGCGGCGCGGCATAGAGCAGGAGGCAGGCGGAGGGCTTGTCGCCGCGGCCGATGCGACCGCGCAGCTGGTGAAGCTGAGCGAGGCCGAAGCGCTCGGCATGCTCGATGACCATCACCGTCGCGTCCGGCACGTCGACGCCGACCTCGACCACCGTCGTCGCGACGAGCAGGTCGACGGCGCCGCGCGCGAAGCCTTCCATCACCCGGTCCTTCTCGGCCCCCTTCATGCGGCCATGGACAAGGCCGACGCGCTCGCCGAACAGCGCCTTGAGCTGCGCCTGCCGCTCATCGGCCGCGGCGAGGTCGACCGCCTCCGATTCCTCGACCAGCGGGCAGATCCAATAGATCTTGGCGCCGTGCGCCAGCGCGCGCCGCACGGCCTCGATCACTTCGTCGAGCCGCGCCAGCGGCAGCGTCGCCGTCGTCACCGGCTGGCGTCCGGCCGGCTTCTCGGTAAGACGCGACGCGTCGAGGTCGCCATAAGAGGTGAGCAAGAGGGTGCGCGGGATCGGCGTCGCCGTCATCACGAGGATGTCGACGCCGCGGCCCTTGTCGGAGAGGGCGATACGCTGCTCGACGCCGAAACGGTGCTGCTCGTCGATGACGGCCAGCGCCAGATCGTTGAACGCCACGTCCTCCTGGAAGAGCGCATGCGTTCCGACGGCAATGGCGATCTCGCCGCCGGCAAGACGCGCCAGCAGCGCGTCGCGCGCGCGGCCCTTCTCGCGCCCGGTGAGCAGGCCCAACTCGATGCCGGACGCCGCCGCCAGCGTCGTCAGGGTGGCGAAATGCTGGCGCGCGAGGATCTCGGTCGGCGCCATCAGCGCCGCCTGGCAGCCCGCCTCGACCGCATCGAGCATGGCGAGCAGCGCGACGACGGTTTTGCCGCTGCCGACGTCGCCTTGCAGCAGGCGCAGCATGCGCGTTGGCGCCGCCATGTCGCCGCCGATCTCGGCCAGCGCTTGGCGCTGCGACGGGGTGAGCGAGAAGGGCAGCGCCTCGATCACCTTCCGCCGCAACTTGCCCTCGGCCTTGATGACGCGCCCCGGGAGCCGCTTGGTGTGGGCGCGCACCAGCGCGATGGCGAGCTGGTTGGCGAGCAGCTCGTCATAGGCGAGCCGCTGTCGCGCCGGCGCTTCGGGCGCAAGCTCCGCCTCGCCGGCCGGCGCATGCGCGGCGGCGAGCGCCTCCTTCCAGGCCGGCCATTGCCGCTGGCGCAGCAGGTTGGCGTCGCTCCATTCCGCCAGCTTGGGCGCGCGGTCGAGCGCGGCGCCGATCGCCTTCTGCACCGTGCGCAGCGGCAGGCCCGCGGTGAGACCGTAGACCGGCTCGATCGGCTTCAGCTGGCCGGCCTCCGCCGGGTCGACGACGTGGTCGGGGTGGGTCATCTGGACCTGGTTGTTGAAATGCTCGACCCGCCCGCTCACCACGCGTGTCGCGCCCACCGGCAGCAGCTTTTCCAGATAGTCGCCCTTGACGTGGAAATAGACGAGGTGGAGAAACCCTGTCTCGTCGCGGCAGCGCACGCGATAAGGCTGCCGCGGGTTGTGCGACTTCAGATGCGCGTCGACCTGCACGGTGATCGTGGCGATGACGCCGGCGGGCGCGGCCATCACCTTGGGGGTGAAGCGACGATCGATGATGCCGTTGGGGAGATGCCAAAGGAGATCGACCACGGCGGGGCCGCACAATCGCTCGAGCAGCTTGCCGAAGCGCGGCCCGACGCCGGGCAGTGCCGTCAGCGGCGCGAACAGGGGAAAGAGTATCTCGGGGCGCAAGCGGGGTTCGGCTGCGATGGAGCGTGGCTGACGCGGCGGCAAGGAATCCCTATATCCAAGGCGGGTCGCAGAATACAGCATGGACGAGACGCGCGATATCCGCCGCAAGCGGCTGCTCTTCCGCAGCTGGCATCGCGGCGTGCGGGAGGCCGATCTGCTGCTCGGCTCGTTCGCCGAGCGCCATCTCGCCGAACTGAGCGACGCCCAGCTCGACCGCTATGAGGCGCTCTTGGCCAACAGCGACGGGGTCATCCTAGACTGGATCACCGGTCGCGTCGTACCGCCGCCCGAGCAGGACAGCGACGTGCTTCGCCTGCTGACGAATTTCCGTTACCGTCCCCGACCCGCGTGACCCGCCTCGACACCCTCTTCGCGTCCGATCAGCCGGCACCGCCCGGGCGCATCGCCATCGCCGGCGCGCCCGAAGGCCATGACGCCTTCGTGCTGGGCGAGCTCGCCATGCGCTCCCTGGGCACGCTGCTGCATGTCTGCCGCGACGACGGGCGCATGGCGCGCACAGCCGCGGCGCTCGCCTTTTTCCAGCCGCGGCTCGAGGTGATCGCGCTGCCGGCCTGGGACTGCCTGCCTTACGACCGCGTCTCGCCCAACGCCGAGATCATGAGCCGCCGCATCGACGCGCTGACCCGCCTCGCCGGGCCGCCGCCGGCGGGCGTGCGCCGCATCGTGCTGACCACGGTCAACGCCGCGCTGCAGCGCGTGCCGCCGCGCGCGCTCTTCCGCGACCGCGTGCTCAAGCTCGGGCGCGGCGGGCGCATCCCGCTCGACCGGCTCATCAGCTTCCTCGATCGCAACGGTTATGGCCGCACCGACACCGTGCGCGAGGCGGGAGAATTCGCCGTGCGCGGCGGCATCCTCGATCTCTTCCCGTCCGGCGCGCCCGCGCCGCTGCGCCTGGACTTTTTCGGCGATACGCTCGAGGGCCTGCGCAGCTTCGACCCGCTGACGCAGCGCAGCACCGGCACCGTCGAGAGCGTCGTCCTCAAGCCGGTGAACGAGGTATTGCTCGACGATGCGGCCATCCAGCGCTTCCGGACGCGCTACCGCGAGCAGTTCGGCACCGTCGCCGACGACGATCCGCTCTACGAGGCGATCAGCGCCGGCCGGCGCTACATCGGCATGGAGCATTGGCTGCCGCTCTACTACGAGACGCTGGAGTCGATTTTCGACTACCTGCCCGATGCCGCTCTCATGCTCGACCACCAGGCCGAGGATGTGCGCCACGAGCGCATCGCCACCATTGCCGATTTCTACGAGACGCGGCGGGAGGCGATGCGCGCCGGGCGCGGCAGCGCCGCGCCGGTCTATCGCCCGGTGCGGCCCGAGCAGGCCTTTCTCGACGAGAAGGAATGGGGCAGGGCGCTTGTTCGCCGCCGCGTCGGCCAATTCAGTCCGTTCACCGCGCCCGAGGGAACGACGCTCACCGTCGATGCCGGCGCACGCCCGGGGCCGAACTTTGCCGAGGCGCGCGCCAACCCGCAGGTCAATCTGTTCGATGCCGTGCGCGATCATTTCGCGAGCGAGGCGCAAGCCGGGCGGCGCGTGCTGATCGCCGCCTATAGCGCCGGCTCTGCCGATCGCTTGCGCACCGTGTTGCATGAGCACGGCGTCGCCGATCTGCGCTCGGCCGCGAGCTGGGGCGAGTTCCAGACCGCGCCGGGCGGGAGCGTCGGGATCGCCGTCCTCGCCATCGAGCACGGCTATGTCTTCGACGATACGGCGCTCCTCACCGAGCAGGACATCCTCGGCGATCGCCTTGCGCGCCCGCCCAAGCAACGCACCAATTTCGACCAGTTCATCGCCGAAGTCGCGGCGCTCCAACCAGGCGATCTCGTCGTCCATGCCGAGCACGGCATCGGCCGCTATGACGGGCTCGTCACGCTCGAGGTCGCCGGCGCGCCGCATGATTGCCTCCGCGTCATCTACGCCGGCGACGACAAGCTGTTCGTGCCGGTCGAGAACATCGAGGTGCTGTCGCGCTTCGGCTCGGAAGGCGCCGACGTCCAGCTCGACCGCCTCGGCGGCGTCGGCTGGCAGTCGCGCAAGGCGCGCGTCAAGCAGCGCATCAAGGACATCGCGCAGCAGCTCATCGCCGTCGCCGCCGAGCGCCAGCTCAAGCAGGGCGAGGCGATGCCGCCGCCCGAAGGCGTCTACGAGGAATTCGCCGCGCGCTTTCCCTACCCGGAGACCGAGGATCAGCAAAAGGCGATCCTCGACACGCTCTCGGACATGGCGTCGGGCCGGCCGATGGATCGGCTCATCTGCGGCGATGTCGGCTTCGGCAAGACCGAGGTGGCGCTGCGCGCCGCGTTCATCGCGGCGATGTCGGGAGCGCAGGTCGCCGTGGTGGTACCGACGACGCTGCTGGCGCGCCAGCATTACCGCACCTTCAAGGAGCGTTTCGCCGGCTTGCCGGTGCGCGTCGCCCAGCTGTCGCGCCTGGTCGGCGCGCGGGACGCGGCGGCGATCAAGAAAGACCTCGCCGAGGGCCGCATCGAGATCATCGTCGGGACCCACGCGCTGCTCGCCAAGTCGCTCAAGTTCCATCACCTTGGCTTGCTCGTGATCGACGAGGAGCAGCATTTCGGCGTGGCGCAGAAGGAGCGGCTGAAGCAGCTCAAATCCAACGTCCATGTGCTGACGCTGACGGCGACGCCTATCCCGCGCACGCTGCAGCTGGCGCTCGCCGGGGTGCGCGAGATGAGCGTCATCGCTACGCCGCCCGTCGACCGCCTTGCCGTCCGCACCTTCGTCATGCCCGAGGATCCCGTCGTACTGCGCGAGGCAATCCTGCGCGAGCACCACCGCGGCGGCCAGATATTCTATGTCGCGCCGCGCATCAGCGATCTCGACGAGGTGCGCGGCGAGCTCAGGAACATGGTGCCGGAGATCAAGGTCGCCGTGGCGCACGGCAAGATGGCGTCGCGCGAGCTCGAGGATGTGATGGGCGCCTTCGACGAGGGCGGCTACCAGCTGCTGCTCTCCACCAACATCATCGAATCCGGTCTCGACATACCGACCGCGAACACGCTGATCGTCCATCGCGCCGACATGTTCGGTCTGTCGCAGCTCTATCAGCTGCGCGGCCGCATCGGCCGCAGCAAGCTGCGCGCCTATGCTTATTTGACGCTGCCCGCGGGCAAGACCCTCACGCCGACCGCGCAGCGCCGCCTTGAGGTGATGCAGACCCTCGATCAACTTGGCGCCGGCTTCACCCTGGCGAGCCACGACATGGATATCCGCGGCGCCGGCAACCTGCTGGGCGAGGAGCAGTCGGGGCACATCCGCGAAGTCGGCGTCGAGCTCTACCAGCACATGCTCGAGGAGGCGGTCGCCGCTTCGCGCAGCGGCGCCGATCAGACGGGCGCGGCGCGCGAGGAGTGGACGCCGCAGATCACCATTGGCACCCCGGTCCTCATCCCCGAGACTTACGTCGCCGATCTCAGCGTCCGCCTCGGCCTCTATCGCCGCATCGCCGCGCTGGTCGATCGCCGCGAGATAGATGCCTTTGCCGCCGAGCTCGTCGATCGCTTCGGGCCGCTGCCCGTCGAGGTCGACAATCTGCTCGAGATCATCGCCATCAAGCGGCTGTGCCGCGATGCCGGTGTCGAGAAGGTCGAGGTCGGCCCCAAGGGCGCCGTGCTTGCCTTCCACGGCAATCGCTTCGCCAACCCGGCCGGGCTCGTCACCTTCCTGCAGGAGCAGGCGGGTACCGCCAAGCTGCGTCCCGACCAGCGCGTGGTCATCATCCGCAACTGGGAGGACACGCGCGAGCGCGTGGGCGGCATCAAGGCGCTGCTGCGCCGCCTCGCCGAGATCGCCGCCGCACCTCCCGCCGCAGCGGCACTAGCGGCGCCGTCGGGCGCGCTCGCCAAGCGCACCAGCAGCACGGGCAGGCGGCTTTGAATCAGCCGTGCCGTGGCGACAGCTCTCAGAAGGTAATCTGGTAGCCCAAATATCCCGACAACCTGTTCGTGTCCTCGACGTTCTGCAGTCCACGCCCGACCGAGAACAGTAGATGATGGTTCGCGGTCAAGTCGTAGGCGCCGCCAACGTTGAAGCCGGTGGTCTCCTTGAGCCCGGTCTTGCTCGAGGTGGCGTGGAAGACGTCGAAGCCGAGGCGCAAACTGTCGGTCATGCGGCGCTGTACGCCGGCATCGAGGAAGAACCAGTCCTTGTAGCCGTGACCGTGGTTGTACCAGTAACCGCCACCGCCATAGACGGTATAGAGCCCCAACTGTTTGCCCAACCACAACGGAAGGAAGAAGTGGGTGTTGCCGGTGCCGAGATTCTTGTTCACGTCGCCGGTCGGGAAATCGAGCAGCGGATAGAACACGACGCCCGGACGCCAGCCATTGTCATCCGGTTCGATGAAGCGATAGCGGACGCCGATCTCAGTATCGCCCGGCCCGAAATTCGTCTTGCCGCCGCTGACGCGGTCGAAGGCGTAAGGCTGGTAGAGATGGAGATAGAGGTTGGGCGTGACCGAATAGCCGAGATCAAGGCTTGGCGCCGCGCCGGCGGTCTCGCCTTTGCGGTTCGTATATTGGCCGGCAACGGTGATCGAGAATGGTTGCGCCACCGAGGGCGCCTGCACGTTCCGCTGCTCGATGGATTGTTCCTGGGTGGAAGTGTCGGCTGTTTGCGCCCGAGCGCTGAGCGGCGCGAGCAGGAGCGTCAATGCTAGCGAAGTCGTCCACCGCGTTGCGGCCCTCATGTAACCTCCCGGATATGTTTCGAGCGTATAACGCTCGGCCTCCCTTCCCGTCACAATTACTGGCTTCGCACGCTGCCGAAGCCATGTCCGATTGGTAGAAATCGGGTGCCAATGGTTGAGCACTACTCGCGCTGGAGGAACTAATCCTTTGGTGGCGGGTTGACACTGTTGGCCGTTCTTATGGGCATAGCGGCCCATCCAAAAGTAGGGGCGAAAATAATGCGGCAAGCACTGCGTCCCGTCCTCCGACAGGCGGCGTCATCCAGCGCCGTGGCGCTGCTCCTTGTGGCAGGCCCGATCGCGCCGAGCTTCGATACACATTACGGTTACGGCGGGTTCAAGTCCGCAATCGGGGCGCCTGGCGGTGGCGCCGGCACCTCTGGCGCCGCCTCGGGCGGAGCCGGTGCGGCAGGCAAGGGCGGCGCTGGCGCCGCGGGCACGGGTGCCGCGGGTGGCGCGGGCGCCGCTGGAACGGGCGGGGCAGGTGCGGGCGGTGGCGGTGCCGGCGCGGCGGGCGCAGGCGCCGCCGGGTCGGGTGCTGCCGGTGGTGGCGCCGGTGCGGCAGGCGCAGGCGCTGCGGGTGGCGCGGGCGCCGCCGGGACGGGCGCTGCCAGCGGTGGCGCGGGTGCGGCAGGCGCAGGCGCTGCGGGTGGCGCGGGCGCCGCCGCGACGGGCGCTGCCAGCGGTGGCGCGGGTGCGGCGGGCAC
>DASWFH010000439.1:0-5009 GCA_036394355.1 Allostellaceae bacterium
TTGGACCACGGCCTCAAGTTCCGGCCGCTGGTGCTGCCCGACCGCTTCATCGACCACGACACCCCCGCCAACCAGTACGAGCAGGCCGGCCTCACCGCCCGACACATCGCCCAAACCGCCCTCAGCGCCTTGGGGCGCACGCTCCGGCCGGTATCGGCGACGGCATGATCTCGCGCCGCTTTGCTCTCGCCGCCGGGATGCTCGCGGCCTTGGCGGCGATGCCGCTTCCCGCCGGCGCCGCCACGGACATATCGAGCCCGGCCGCCACCGTCTCGTCCTTCTACGACACTCTCTTGTCGGTCATGAAAGAGGGGCCGTCGCTCGGCTTCAAGGGGCGCTACGACCGGCTGAGCCCGACGGTGCGCAATGCCTTCGACCTGCCGCTGATGACGCGGCTCATGGTCGGGCCGCAATGGACGAGCCTGACGCTGGCGCAGCAGCAACAGCTCGTCTCCGCCTTCAGCGATTTCAGCGCCGCGGTCTATGCCAGCCGCTTCGACGACTATTCCGGCGAGCGCTTCGAGGTCGATCCCAAGCCGACGCCGAGCAACGGCGGCGTGATCGTCCACACCAAGCTTCTGAAGAACGACGGCGATCCCGTAGATATCGATTATTTGCTGCGCGAATCGAACGGCGTGTGGCGAATCGTCGACGTCTATCTGAGCGGCACGGTGAGCGAGCTGGCGACGCGCCGCTCGGAATTCTCCTCGGTGCTGCGGCGCGGCGGCCCGGAGGCGCTGGTCGACGTACTGCAGCAGAAGACGGCGGAGCTGCGCAGCTGACAGCGCGCCTAGCGCGGCTTGGCCTGCGACATCTGCGGCTTGGAGGCGGGGTCCTGATAGAGCGAATCGAGTTCGGGCAGCGGCGCCGGCTCGCCGTGGCGCAGCTCCGACGCGCGGTGCTGGCGGAACAGGCTGCGCAGCTGGGAATAGAAGTCGATGGCGTTGCGCTGCAGCTCGTCGAGCGTCTGGATGTTGCGCTGGCGCTGGTCGACGCCATTGATGACGTAGCGGCCGTAGTTGGCGTTGGTGAAGGTGCTCCCGCTGAATGCAAGGCCGTAAGGATCGGCATAGCTGTCGACACCCAGGCCGATGCCGTCGCGCGGATTGGACGGGCCGAGGATCGGCAGAACCAGGTAAGGTCCTTCCGGGACGCCCCAGTAGTAGAGCGTCTGGCCGAAATCGCCGGTCTGCTTCTCCAACCCCTCCTTGGTCGCGAGGTCCATCAGGCCGCCGACGCCGAAGATGCTGTTCATGAGGAAGCGGCCGGCCGTGTGGTCCGCGCGCTTGAACTCGCCTTGCAGCAGGTTGTTGGCGAAGACGACCGGCTCGCCCAGATTGTCGAGGAAATGGTGGATCGCGTCGCGCGCCGTCTCGGGCACCGCGGCCTCGTAGGTCACCGCGACGGGCCTGAAGATGATACGGTCGAAGAATTGATTGAAGGCGAAGGTCTTGCGGTTGAGCGGCTCGAGCGGGTCGTTGGTCTCGTCGAACTCGGCGCGCGCGGCCGGATCGCTCGGCGGCGTCGCGCAGGCGCCCAGCGCCAGCACCAGGAGCGCGAGAAGAGTGGCGGGCATTTGCCGATGGTTGAGCACGGAGCGCAGCATCATCTTCTTCTTGGAGTCACACGCGTTTGCCGGCCAGGGCCGGGCGGCGGCATGGTTGACAATGCGGCGGCCGAATGCAACAGCAATCTGGCGCAGGGACGCGCTGCCGTCGCGATGCGGGCATGTCTCGCGATATCCTGATCGCCGCCGCCTGGCTGCTCTGCGCGGCGAGCGCGGTGGGCTCGCTCTATCTCCTCTGCGCCGGTTTCGCCACTCGCCGCTTCACCGCCCGTGCGCAGCGGCCCGCTGCTGTGTTGCCGCCGGTCAGCATATTGAAGCCGCTGTGCGGTGAGGATGCCGGCCTCTACGAGAACCTCGAATCCTTCTGCCGCCAGGAATACCCCGCGTGGCAGGTCGTATTCGGCGTCCAGGACGCGCACGATGCCGCCATTCCCGTGGTGCGGCGCCTGATGGCGGCCTATCCGGGAGCGGATATGGCGCTGGTGGTCGAGCCGGCACGGCGCAGCGGCAATCTCAAGGTCGCCAATTTGCAGAACATGCTGCCGGCGGCGCGCCATGACGTGATCGTGATCGCCGACAGCGACATGCGCGTGCGCCCCGATTACCTCGCCGAGGTGACGGCGCCGCTCGCGGATCCCGCGACCGGGCTCGTGACCTGCCTCTATCGCGGCGTCTCCGCCGGCGGCTTTTGGTCGCAGCTCGCCTGCCTCAATATCAACCACGGCTTTTTGCCGCAGGCGCTGGTCGCGGCGGCGATGGGCGAGCGCAACGGCTGCTTCGGCGCGACGCTCGCGCTCCGGCGCGACACGCTGGACGCGGCGGGCGGGCTCGCCGCCGTCGCCGATTCGCTCGCCGACGATCATGCGCTGGGCGCGGCCGTGCGCCGCCTCGGCCGCAAGGTGGTGCTCTCGCCGCATGTCGTCGACAATGTCATCCTCGAGCCGAGCCTCGCCGCGCTCTTCCGCCACGAGCTGCGCTGGTCGCGCACGATTCGCGCCATCGCGCCGGCAGGCTTCGTCGGCTCGGTCCTGACGCAGCCCATGGCGCTGGCGCTGGCGGCGCTGGCGCTAGGCGCGACGCCGCTGCCGGCCGCGGCGATGCTGGCGCTCACGCTCGGCTGCCGCGCCGTCATGGTGCGCATGGTCGACCGCGCCTTGCGGCTGCCGGCCACTCCGCTCTGGCTAGTGCCGGTCCGGGATTTGTTGTCGTTTAAGGTATTTGTCGCTAGTTTCTTCTCGCGTACGGTGGCCTGGCGCGACCGGACGTTCCGCATCGGTCCCGATGGTCAGCTGATCCCTGGACGGAGATAGCCCGGCATGATGAAGACCCTGTTCCTTCACCCTCCGTCATATGAGGGCTTCGATGGCGGCGCCGGGTCGCGCTACCAGGCGCGACGCGAGATCCGCTCCTTCTGGTTCCCGACCTGGCTGGCGCAGCCGGCGGCGCTGGTGCCGGGCAGCCGGCTCGTCGACGCCCCGCCGGCGCGGCTGCCGCTCGCGGACGTGCTGCCGCTCGCCAAGCAGCACGAGCTCGTCGTGCTGCACACCTCGACGCCGTCCTTCGCCTCCGACGTGAAGGTCGCCGAGGCGCTGCGCGAGGCGAACCCCAACGTCAAGATCGGGTTCGTCGGCGCCCGCGTCGCGGTGCAGCCGGACGAGAGCCTCAAGGCGTCGACGGCGATCGATTTCGTCGGCCGCAACGAGTTCGACTTCACCATCAAGGAAGTCGCTGAAGGGCGCTCCTTCGACCGCATCGACGGCCTCAGCTATCGCAACAGCGCCGGCGCCATCGTGCACAACGCCGAGCGCGCCATCCTCGAGGACATGGACAAGCTGCCCTTCGTCACTGACGTCTACAAGCGCGACCTCAAGATCGAGAATTACTTCATCGGCTACCTGAAGCATCCCTATCTCTCGCTTTACACCGGGCGCGGCTGCAAGTCGCGCTGCACCTTCTGCCTGTGGCCGCAGACCGTCGGCGGGCACCGCTACCGCGTGCGCAGCGTCGGCCACGTCGTCGAGGAGATCCGCCTGGCGAAGCACTATTTCCCGCAGGTGAAGGAGTTCTTCTTCGACGACGACACCTTCACCGACAACCTGCCGCGCGCCGAGGCGATCGCCAAGGAGCTGGGCAAGCTCGGCGTCACGTGGTCGTGCAACGCCAAGGCCAACGTGCCGCGCAGCACGCTCAAGGTGCTGCGCGACAACGGCCTGCGCCTGCTGCTCGTCGGCTACGAGTCCGGCAACCAACAGATCCTGCACAACATCAAGAAGGGCATGCTGATCGACGTGGCGCGCCGCTTCACCAAGGATTGCCACGAGCTCGGCATCACCATCCACGGCACCTTCATCCTCGGGCTGCCCGGCGAGACCAAGGAGACCATCGAGGAGACCATCCGCTTCGCCACCGAGATCAATCCGCACACCATCCAGGTGTCGCTGGCGGCGCCCTATCCCGGCACCTTCCTGCACAAGCAGGCGATCGAGAACGGCTGGTTCGACGCCGACCATGCCGATCTCGTCGACGAGCACGGCATCCAGATCGCGCCGCTCCACTATCCGCATCTGGCGCATCAGGAGATCTTCGATTCGGTGGAGACCTTCTACAAGCGCTTCTACTTCCGCGCCGGCAAGATCGCCTCGATCGTCAGCGAGATGGTGCGGAGCCCGGAGATGATGGCGCGCCGGCTGCGCGAGGGCGTCGAGTTCTTCCACTTCCTGCGCGAGCGGGAGATGGCCCACTAAGGCCAAGGGCGTTGCGCCGCCTCATCGTCTGCGCCGACGATTTCGGCCTCGACGAGGCCGTCAACGCAGCGGTCGAGACGGCGAGCCGCGACGGCATCCTCACTTGCGCCAGCCTGATGGTCGGCGCGCCCGCGGCGAGCGATGCGGCGGCACGTGCGCATCACCTGCCGCGGCTCAAGGTCGGGCTCCATCTCGTCCTGGTGGACGGCCGCCCGGTGCTGCCGGCGGACGAGGTGCCGGATCTGGTCGATCAAAGCGGCGCCTTCGACGACAACATGCTGCGCGCCGGCGTCCGCTTCTTCTTCAGTTCCCGGGCGCGGCGCCAGCTCGCCGCCGAGATCCGCGCGCAGTTCGCGGCGTTCGGCGCCACCGGCCTCGCCCTCGACCACGTCAACGCGCACAAGCACATGCACATACATCCGACCGTGGCGGCACTCGTCATCGCCATCGGCCGCGAGTTCGGCATGCGCGCGGTGCGCGTGCCGGCCGAGCCCTGGGCGACGCTGCGCCGCGCGGCCGCAGCCGAGGGCGCCCGCGTCGCGCCGCCGCTCTACGCACCATGGATCGCGCTGCTGCGCCGCCGCCTGCGCCGCGCCGGCCTCGCCGTCAACGACCATCTGCTCGGGCTCGCCTGGAGCGGCGCCATGACCGAGCCGCGGGTACTGCGCCTGCTTGCGGCGCTGCCGGCGGGGACGAGC
>DASWFH010000440.1:0-18135 GCA_036394355.1 Allostellaceae bacterium
GTCGTAGGCGGCGATGAATTTGGCGACGATCTCGGCGACGAGCGCCTCGAAATGCTCATCCCAGCCGAATTCCTGGGCATAGAGCGCGCCGTGGCGATGGACGATCCAGCCCATATCGCCTGGCCGGTGCGGCCGCAGGACATAGCCGGCGCGGGCGGCGGGACGCGGCTCGAGCACCTGCTCCACGGTGTCGAGGGCGGCGACGAGCCGCGCCTGCTCGGCGGCGGGTAGCCGGCCCAGCAGCGCGCCGATCTGCTCGGCGGATTGCGCGTTCACGGCGGCGAAGGCCTGCCGGCCCGCCGCGGTGAGCGAGAGCAGGCTCTGCCGGCCGTCGCTCGGCGAGGGCGCCTTGGCGACGATCCCGTCCTGCTCGAGGCCGCCGAGCATGCGGCTCAGATAGCCCGCATCGAGCGCCAGCTCGCGGGCGAGCTCGCTTGCGGTCGCCGTCTCGCGCTGCGCCAGCTCGTAGACGATGCGCGCCTCGGCCAGCGAGAACGGGCTGCGCAGCAGGCGCTCCTCGAGCACGCCGATCGTCTTGGTGTAGAACCGGTTGAAGCGGCGCACCGCGTCGATGCGCTCGGCAAGCCCGCTCTCGGCCATGGCGCCCACCCTGATGGCTGGCGATATGCTTGCCAGTGTCAATCATATGCTTGATATCGTCAAGTATCTTGCCGGCCCCCCCGCGCGTAAGTAAGCTTTTGCAAGGCTGGCCGCTTCAGCGCCGGCGCGCGCGCCGGCCATTCCCTCGCCTCCGCCGACCGCGCTAGCATAGCCGGTAAAGATCAAGCGACAGTGGGAGGTCGGCGCGTTCGTCGCCGACCGCGCCCGTCTCGAGATCGAAGCGACCGCCGTCATTCCCGAGCGCGCGTGAGCCGCCGGCACCCGTTCCTGCAGCAGAGGACATGTCGATGACGCCCCAAGCCGCCCGCCAGACGCCGCCCCGCAGCGCCGACAAGGCGACTTTCGACTGGCAGGACCCGCTGCTCCTCGAGGACGAGCTGTCCGAGGACGAGCGCATGGTGCGCGGCAGCGCCCGCGCCTACGCCCAGGGCAAGCTCATGCCGCGCGTCAAGAGCGCGTTCCGCGAGGAGCGCTTCGACCGCGAGATCATGAACGAGATGGGCGCGCTGGGTTTCCTCGGACCGACCATCGAGGGCTATGGCTGCGCCGGCGTCAGCTATGTCTGCTACGGCCTCATCGCCCGCGAGATCGAGCGCGTCGACAGCGGCTATCGCTCGGCCATGAGCGTGCAGGGCTCGCTGGTGATGTACCCGATCCATGCCTTCGGCACCGAGCCGCAGCGGCAGAAATACCTGCCCAAGCTCGCCACCGGCGAATGGATCGGCTGCTTCGGCCTGACCGAGCCCGATCACGGCTCCGATGCCGGCGGCATGAAGAGCCGCGCGCGCAAGGTCGAGGGCGGCTACGTCCTGAACGGGGCCAAGATGTGGATCACCAACGCGCCCGTCGCCGATGTCATGGTGGTCTGGGCCAAGACCGAGGACGAGGGCATTCGCGGCTTCATCCTCGAGCGCGGCATGAAGGGGCTGACGACGCCGAAGATCGAGGGCAAGTTCTCGTTGCGCGCGTCGGTCACCGGTGAGATCGCCATGGCCGACGTCTTCGTGCCCGACGCGAACCTGCTGCCGGGCGTCTCCGGCCTAAAAGGTCCCTTCTCCTGCCTCAACAACGCGCGCTACGGCATCGCCTGGGGCGCGCTCGGCGCGGCCGAATTCTGCTGGCATGCGGCGCGCGACTACACGCTCCAGCGCAGCGCCTTCGGCAAGCCGCTCGCGGCGACGCAGCTCATCCAGAAGAAGCTGGCGGACATGCAGACCGAGATCACCATCGGCCTCCATGCCTGCCTCCGCCTCGGCCGGCTCATGGACGCGCATCGCGCCACGCCGGAGATGGTGTCGCTGCTGAAGCGCAATTCCTGCGGCAAGGCGCTCGACATCGCGCGCATGGCACGTGACATGCATGGCGGGAACGGCATCGTCGACGAATACCACGTCATCCGCCACGTCTTGAATCTGGAGACGGTCAACACCTATGAGGGCACGCACGACATCCACGCCCTCATTCTCGGCCGCGCCCAGACCGGGCTTGCCGCGTTCTGAGGCCGCTCGCTTTCGCGGCACTCTTGCCCGAAGAGCGGGCATTGCCGTTTCGTCGCCGGCGACGACGCAGCGCGGCCGCGCATTCCGCAGGCTATCCCAACAGCAACAGGAGGAAAGAACATGGACGAGACGCGCCGGCAGGATCCGCAGCACGCGCATACCGGCGAGGGCGCGCGCGCCGATGAGGGCCGACGGACCTTCCTCAAGAGCGCGCTGCTGAGCGGCGGCGCGCTCGCTTCGGCGGGCGCGCTCGCCCCGGCGCTCATCTCCGGCGCGCAAGCGCAAACCGGCGGCGCGAAGCCCGGCGACCGGCGCAACCATTATTACATCCCCGCCAGCGACAAGACGGTGCATTGGGGCTATTTCAGCAAGTCGCTCAAACCGGTGATCGAGCTGGACTCCGGCGACTACGTCACCATCGAGACGCTGACGCACCACGCCAATGACGATTCCGAGCGCATGGTCAAGGGCGATCCCGGCGCCGAGAGCGTGTTCCATTGGACCAAGGACAAGAAGAACGTCGATCGGCGCGGCGCCGGCCCGATGGACGCGTCGATCCATGGCCGCGGCGCCGGCGAGGGCTTCGGCGTGCATATCTGCACCGGCCCCGTCTATGTCCGCGGCGCCGAGCCCGGCGACATCATCGAGGTGCGCATCATCGACGTGAAGCCGCGGCCATGCGCCAACCCGCAGCACGGCGGCAAGAGCTTCGGCAGCAACGCCGCCGCCTGGTGGGGCTTTCACTACAACGACCTCTTGACCGAGCCGAAGCCGCGCGAAGTCGTCACCATCTACGAAGTCGACGCCAGCGGCGAGCGCAACTGGGCGAAGGCCGTCTACAATTTCCGCTGGGTGCCGCAGACCGACCCGTTCGGCGTCGTGCACAAGATCATCGACTATCCCGGCGTTCACGTCGATCACAGCCTGGTCAAAGAGAATCACGGCGTGCTCAAGAACGTACGCGTGCCCATTCGCCCGCATTTCGGCGTCATCGCCTTGGCGCCCAAGGAGGCCGACATCGTCGATTCGATTCCGCCGGGCTATTTCGGCGGCAACATGGACAATTGGCGCATTGGCAAGGGCGCGACGATGTATTATCCGGTCGCCGTTCCCGGCGGCCTGTTCTCGGTCGGCGACCCGCACGCCTCGCAGGGCGATTCCGAGCTGTGCGGCACCGCCATCGAATGCTCGCTCACCGGCACGTTCCAACTCGTGCTGCACAAGAAGGACAGGCTCGCGGGCACCGCGCTCACCGACCTGCGATATCCGCTGCTGGAGACGCAGGACGAATGGGTGCTGCACGGCTTCAGCTACGCCAATTATCTGGCCGAGCTCGGCGACAAGGCGCAAAGCGACATCTATTCGAAGTCGTCGGTCGACCTCGCGATGCGCGACGCGTTCCGCAAGATGCGGCATTTCCTGATGACGACGAAGGGCCTGTCCGAGGATGAGGCGATCTCGCTGATGTCGATCGGCGTCGACTTCGGCGTGACGCAAGTCGTCGATGGCAATTGGGGCGTCCACGCCATCATCCGCAAGAGCCTGTTCGCGGGTGCGGCGGAGGTCTGATGCCGTAGCCTTAGCCGCGACTTCCGGCGGTCGGACGGAGTCGCGACGACGCCAAATGCAGACGCCGCGCGGCAGGAACCGCGCGGCGCCGGCAGCGACCTAGGAGACGAGATTAGGCGGCAGGCGGAAACTGGGCGGCGCCGCGGGCACCGAGCTCGACGGTGGTGGTCCAGAAGCGGTCGAGGCGGCGCAGCGCGGCGAAGGCGCTCGTCAGGTCCTGCTCGGTGAGCGGGCCCTTGGACAGCGCGTCGATATGGCGCTCATGCATCCGGACGATCTTGTGGCGCAGCGTCTGCCCCTTCTCGGAGAGGCGCACGCGCACCGAGCGGCGGTCATGCGCCGAGCGCTCCTGCACCAGGTAGTCGTTCTCGACCATCTTCTTGACGTTGTAGGAGACGTTCGAGCCCAGGTAGCAGCCGCGCAGCGTCAACTCGCCGACCGTCATCTCGAGGTCGCCGATGTTGAACAGGATCATGGCTTGCACGTTGTTTATGTCGTGCACGCCCTGGGTGTCGAGCTCGAGCTTGACCACTTCCAGGAACTGGCGGTGCAGGCGCTCGATGAGCGCGATCACGTCGAGATAAGCGGCCTTCATGCTACCCTCGGCTGGAGAAGGATTTGGCGCATATGCATGCGACACGCAACAAGGGTATGAGCCGCGGGTTAATTAATCCTTTAAGCGAATTTGGTCCATGTTTTGGCTCTCTTGCAGTTGATCGGTTTGGAGGAGCTGGAACATGGCCGAAAAGTCCTTCGCGCCCCGCCCGGAATTGGCCAGCATCTGGTAGAGCGCCGTCGCCGCCGAGCCCAAGGGCGTGGCGGCGCCCGCCGCCTGTGCCGCCTGCTGCGCCAGCTTGAGGTCCTTGAGCATCATGTCGGCGGTGAAGCCGGCCTGGTAGTCGCGGTTGGCCGGCGCGGACGGCACCGGGCCGGGCACCGGGCAATAGCTGGTCATGGACCAGCACTGACCGGAGGATTTCGAGCTGATGTCGAACAGCCGTTGCCGGTCGAGGCCGAGCCGGTCGGCCAGCGCGAAGGCCTCGCAGACGGCGATCATCGAGATGCCCAGGATCATGTTGTTGCAGATCTTGGCCGCTTGGCCGTTGCCCGCCGGGCCGGCATGGACGATGGTCTTGCCCATGCCCTCGAGCACCGGCCTGGCGTGGGCGAAGCCGGCGGTGCTGCCACCCACCATGAAGGTGAGCGTGCCGGCCGTGGCGCCGCCGACGCCGCCCGAGACGGGCGCGTCGAGCATGTCGAAACCGCGCTTGGCTGCCGTCTCCGTCACCGCCCGCGCCGTGTCGACGTCGATGGTCGAGCTGTCGACTAGCAGCGCGCCCTTCTTGGCCGCGCCGAGCACGCCCCCCTCCCCGGCATAGACCAGACGCACATGGGGGCCCGCCGGGAGCATGGTGATGATGATCTCCGCCTCGGCGACCGCGGCCGCGACGGTCGTCGCGGGCTTGCCGCCGGCCGTGGCGAGCGCATCGAGCGCCGGCCGCGACAAGTCGAAGCCGGTCACCGCGTGGCCCGCCTTCACCAGATTGGCCGCCATCGGCCCGCCCATATTGCCCAGTCCGATGAAGCCGACCTTCATGGCGATGCCTCCCTCTCCTTGGTCAGGCAAAGCGCAGCTCGCGCTCGCCCAAGCTCGCGAAATAGCTTTCGACTTCCGCCGCCGTCACCGCCGCGAGCGAGGCGTGCTGCCAGCGCGGCCGCTGGTCCTTGTCGACGAGCGCCGCGCGGATGCCTTCGAAGAAGTCGTGCCCGGCCATCACATGCTGGGTCATGCGGTATTCGAGCGCCAGCGCCTGCTCGATGTTCATGCCGCGGCCGAGCTGGAGCTGGCGGAAGGCGATCTTGAGGCTCACGGGCGAGGCGCGTGCGATCGCGGCCAGCGCCTCCTTCGCCCATTCGCCCGGCTCGCGCTCGAGCGCCGCGACGATCGCCTCGACGGAGCCGGCGCCAAAGCAGCGGTCGATCGCCGGCTGCAGCGCCGGCAGTCGCGCCGGGCCGGGATCGGCGGCGAAGCGCGCGAGCATGCCGTCGATCTGCTCGCGTGCCCGCTCCGACCGCCAGTCGAGCGTCGCCAGCGCCGCCGTGATCTCGCCCACGCGCGCCTGCGGCACATAGTGGGTCGCGAAGCCGCAATAGAGCGCGTCGGCGGCACGCACGCGCGTGCCCGTGAGCGCGAGATAAAGGCCGACGCGGCCGGGGCAGAGAGTGAGGAAACGGCTCGCGCCGACATCGGGAAAGAGGCCGATATGCACCTCCGGCATGGCGAAGACGGTGCGCTCGGTGGCGATGCGGTACGAGCCGTTGATCGACACGCCGCAGCCGCCGCCCATGGCGATGCCGTCGACCAGCGCGAGATAGGGCTTGGGGAAGCGATGGACGCGCTGGATCAGGCAATATTCCTCGCGGAAGAAATCCGCCTTGTAGTCGCCGGCGCCCGCGGCGTCGTGGCGCGCGTCGTAGATCGCCCGCACGTCGCCACCGGCGCAGAAGGCGCGCTCGCCCGCGCCGCGCACCATCAGCGCCTGGACGCTCGGGTCCTTGCCCCAGCGGACGAGCTGCGGATCGAACACGCGGTACATGCCCAGCGTGAGCGCGTTGAGCGCCTTGGGCCGATTTAGGGTGACGATGCCGAGACCGCCTTCGTGGTCGAGCAGTATCTCGGGACTGTCGTTCATGATGCGCGATTGCTCGCGCCAAGCAGCCGGCGGGCGATGATGACGCGCATGATCTCGTTGGTGCCTTCGAGGATCTGGTGCACGCGCACGTCGCGCAAATGGCGCTCGATGGGAAAATCCTTGAGATAGCCGTAGCCGCCGTGAAGCTGCAGCGCCTCGTTGCAGACACGGAATCCGGCATCGGTGGCGAAGCGCTTCGCCATGGCGCAATGCATGGTCGCCTCGGGGTCGTCGCCGTCGAGGCTCGATGCTGCGCGCCACACCATGAGCCGCGCCGCGTCGAGCTCGGTCGCCATGTCCGCCAGCTTGAACTGCAGCGCCTGGAACTCGGTGAGCTTGCGGCCGAACTGCGTGCGCTCGCCCATATAGCCGCGCGCCGCGTCGAGGCACGCGCGCGCGCCGCCGAGCGAGCAGGCGGAGATGTTGAGGCGTCCGCCGTCGAGGCCCATCATGGCGATCTTGAAGCCGTCGCCCTCCTCGCCCAAACGGTTCGCCACCGGCACGCGGCAGTCCTCGAACATGACCATGGTCGTCGGCTGGCTGTTCCAGCCGAGCTTCTTCTCCTTCTTGCCGAAGGAGAGGCCGGGCGCGCCCTTCTCGACGACGATGCAGGAAATGCCGCGCGCGCCGTCGGCGCCGGTGCGGAGCATGCAGACATAGACATCGCTGGCGCCGCCGCCGGAGATGAAGGCCTTGGCGCCATTGATGACGTAGTGCTCGCCCTGCCGCACCGCGCGCGATTTGAGCGACGCCGCGTCGGAGCCGGCGCCCGGCTCGGTCAGGCAATAGCTGGAGAAATGCTCCATGCTCGCGAGCTTCGGCAGGAAGCGCCGGCGCTGCTGGGCATTGCCGAAGCGGTCGATCATCCACGCGGCCATGTTGTGGATCGATAGATAAGCGGCGGTCGAGACGCAGCCGGTGGCGAGCTCCTCGAAGATCAGCGCCGCGTCGAGCCGCTTGAGGCCGGCGCCGCCGATATCCTCGCCGACATATATTGCGGCGAAGCCCAGCGACGCCGCCTGGCGCAAGGCATCGACGGGAAAGATGCATTCCTCGTCCCAGCGCGCCGCCTGCGGCTTGAACGCGCGCTCCGCGAAGTCGCGCGCCGTCTCCTGGATGGCCCGCTGCTCCTCGGTGAGTTGGAAATCCATGTCCTCTCCGCCGCCGATGCGCGGGCGATGATAGCGGCGGAACCCGCGACCTTCAACGCAAGCCGGTGTTGCCGAGTCCTCGCCTAGGCTTGCGCCGATCGTCGCTCGGAGAGCAGCGAAGCTGCGGCGATCGCCATTGTCAGCGCGATCGCCGGCCACAGCAGCAGCAAGTCGACGCGGATGTTCGTGTGAATGGAGATGCCGGACTCGTAGAACGCATAGAGACCGGGCACGAGGAAGAGCGCGAGCCACAGCGCCAGCCTCACGCGGCTTCGGGCGCGTTCGCTCGCCGCCGTCGATCTCGAGCAGATGTGCAAGATCACGCAGGCGACGGGCGTCAGCACGATGAGCAGGAATGCCGGCGTCTGAATGGCGGCGCTGCGCTCGGCCGACGCCATGTGCGCCACGGCGAAATCGCGGTTTTCGGGCGAGAAGCGAAAAGCCGCCTGCGCCCAGATCGATTTGAACTCGGCGACGCCGGCGGCAAAGACGATGACCCGGTCGCCCGGGCGGGGCGGCACGAGCGGCCGCTGGCCCCATTCCGGCTTGATCCGCGGCGGGATCCACGTGCCGTTGCGCACGCCGCCCTGATCCTCGTAGTCGTCGGCGCGGATATGACCGCTCCAGCGCGCCGGATAGATCGTGCCCGCTGTCTCGTCGCCGCGGAGGCTGTCGTCGACGCGCACGAGCCCCTGCGGCGGATTCTCGCTGGTGAAGGCGCCATTCTCGATCGCGACGACCGTGACGACAAGGATGTCGAAATGCGGATTGTGCAGCGGCGCGGACATGGACGCGTCGAGCCGCTCGTCGACGACCTGATCCTGCGCCTGCGCCGGAGCGCCCCACAGCAGCAGGAGCGCCAACCCGGCGACGACCTCGCATATCCTCGGCAAGCCAGCCTCCGACGCCTTTCGCGCGGCAAGTCGGCCAGTGTCGGGCGACGACATAAACGAGTTGTTACCCATAAAATGCGCGCTATTCCCGCGGCAAATAGGGGTCGGCGCCCGAGCGTGGCGTCACCTGCGGTTGTCAGCGGCGGCCGCGAAGCTTATCATCGTGCCGCGTCGCCGCCAGTTCCCGAGGCATGCCCGTGACCCGACCGCCCTCCCCGCCGCTCGGCGCTTATCCGCGCGTAAGGCTGCGCCGCAACCGGCGGGACGACTGGTCGCGGCGGCTGGTGGCGGAAAACGTGCTCACCGCCGCCGATCTGATCTGGCCGGTCTTCGTCCATGACGAGCGCGCGGCGCGCACGTCCGTGCCGTCCATGCCGGGCGTCGACCGGCTTTCCATAGCCGCGCTCGTCGACGCCGCCGGCGAGGCGCAGCAACTCGGCATTCCCCTCATCGCGATCTTCCCGGCGACGCCGCAAGCGCGCAAGACGCCCGACGGCGCGGAGGCGGTGAACCCGGAGAACCTCGTCTGCCGCGCCGTGCGCGCGGTGAAAGAGGCGCATCCGGCGCTGGGCGTGCTGTGCGACGTGGCGCTCGACCCCTTCACCACGCACGGCCATGACGGCGTGCTGCGCGACGGCGACGTCGCCAATGACGAGACGGTGGCGATCTTGTGCCGCCAAGCCCTCGTCCAGGCCGAGGCCGGCTGCGACGTGATCGCGCCCTCGGACATGATGGACGGCCGCGTCGGCGCGATCCGCGACGCGCTCGACGCCAAGGGATTCGAGCGCGTGCGCATCATGTCCTACGCCGCGAAATACGCCTCGGGCTTCTACGGCCCGTTCCGCGACGCCATCGGCTCGAAATCGTCGCTCGGCAAGGCCGACAAGCGCACCTACCAGATGGACCCGGCGAATGGCGACGAGGCGCTGCGCGAAGTGGCGCTCGACCTCGCCGAGGGCGCCGACATGGTGATGGTGAAACCGGGCCTGCCCTATCTCGACATCGTCCGGCGCGTCAAGCAGCGCTTCGGCGCTCCCACCTTCGTCTATCAGGTGAGCGGCGAGTACGCCATGCTGGCCGGCGCCGTCGAGCGCGGCTGGCTCGATCCCTCCGTGATCATCGAGACCCTCATCGCCTTCAAGCGCGCCGGCGCCGACGGCGTACTCACTTATTCCGCCATCGACGCCGCCAAGCGGCTCACGGCGGGCTGAGCCGCGCGGCTACAGCGCGGCGAGGAAGCGCGTCGCGCAGAGATCGTGCCAGGGGGTGCGGCGGTCGCGGCCCTGGAAGCCGACATGGCCGCCCTGCGGCGGCAGCAGCGGGATGAGGCTTGGATTGCGCCGCCACTCATAGCCGAGATAGGGCTCCGACGGGATCCACGGATCGTCGAGCGCGTGGATCACCAGCGTCGGGACGGCGATGCCGTCGAGAAAGCGCTTGGCGGCGTTGCGCTCGTAATAATCCTCGGCGCCGGCGAAGCCGTTGCGCGGCGCGCTGAAGCGGTGGTCGAATTCCCAGATGCTGCGCGCGTCGATGATGGCGGCGCGCTCGCTGGCCGTGACCTCGGCGCCGGGACCGAGGCTTTCGGCGCGCATGTGGCGCAGCAGATAGCGCTGGTAGAGGCTGTTGCGCCGCCACATCATCCGCCGCGCCGTGCCGGCAAGATCGAGCGGCGTCGAGACCGCGACAGCGCCCTTGAGCGGCGCGCCGCTGCCCCACTCGCCCAGGTATTTGAGCAGCATGTTGGCGCCGAGCGAATAGCCGATGGCGACGATGCCGCCCTCGGTCAGCTCGCAGGGCAGGGCCGCCAGCGCGTCGGCGAAATCCTCACTGCGGCCGGCATAGTACTGGAAGCGGCAGTGCGGACGCGACGGCCCGGCGCCGCGCAGGTTGAGGCGCAGCACGCTGAAGCCCAGCGCCAGTAGATGCGACGCCGTCTTGACCATGTAATGGCTCTGTTCGCAGCCGCTCAGCCCATGGATCAACACGATCATCGGGCGCGCCGGCGCCGGCCCCGATGCCGGCGGACGGTGGAGCGAGCCGGCGAGCCGATCGCCGCTGCCGTCGCGCATGGGCAGATAGATCCGCTCGGGAGAAGCGAGCGGCACGCGCCCGCGCACGAGATAATTGCGCAGCGTCTGCAAATCGCCGCCCCACCACGGGGCACGGACCAGGAAGGGGGGGAAATCGGCGAGACAAAGCCCAGGCAGTCTGGTGAGCGCTACCGAATCCATGTCAGCTCGTGCTTATTGTTGTGGAGGTGCATGAGACGGGATCCGGGTATCGCGGCGAAGCGTCGGGCAGTCTCATCGTCGGTGGCCCCTTGGAACTTCAACGTGCACACCAGGCGTCGGCATGTTCCCGCCGCCAGCCACCGCTCCACCAGAGCCAGCAACCGCGCCGGGTAACAGATAACGTCCGAGAAGAGCCAATCAATCCCGCCGATACCCTTTGGATCGAGGCCGAACGCACTTTCGCGCCGGACCTCGACCAAAGGTAGCGCGGCGATGCGCGGGTCGAGCGGCGCCTTGTCGACGCTGACGACCTGCGCGCCCAGGCGCTGCAGCACCCAGGTCCAGCCGCCGGGGCTGCTGCCGAGATCGAGGCAGCGCTCACCGAGGCGCGGTTGCTCGCCCAGGATGGTAAAGAGTTCCCAGAGCTTCAGATAAGCGCGGCTCGGCGGCGCCTCGCGATCCTCGACGAAGCTCAACTCGCCATGGGGAAATGGGCTCGTGCAGCGGGGCGCCGCCAGCAGCGTGCCCGGATCGAGCAGCGTCCACGAGCCGAGCGGCGCCGATGGCGCGGGCGTGCCGAAGACCAGCGGCTTGGCGGAAACCTTGGGCAGCTGCGCGGCGATCAGCGCGGCGCGGCGGTGGTGAGCATAGGAATAGAGCGCCCAGTTGCGCTGGATGCCGCGCAGCTGGCGCGCCGCGTCGGCGATCGAGGCGATCGGCAGGCGCTGCGGATCGCGCCAGACATTGGCGATCCAGGCGACGGGGCGCGGCGGTCCGGGCGCGAGCACCAGCCGGCCATAGGTTTCCGTCGCCGCCGCGCCCAGCTCCGCGCGCAGCTCGTCGACATAGCCCTCGGGTGCGAGGTAAGCGGTAATGCCGCCGGCGGCGTCAGGCAAGCAGGAATTCACCGATCGCGGCGATCTGGTCTTGCGCCATCAGCGCCGGCGCGTGGCCGATCCCGGGGAACTCGACGAGCCTGGCGCGCGGGCCGCGCCGCGCCATCGCCTCGGCATCGGCGCGCCGCAGCAGATCGCTCTCCGCGCCGCGGATGACCAAGGCCGGGCAGCGCACCGCATCCCAGACGGACCACAGGTCGACATCGGCGGGTTCCGCGGCGCGGAACGCATCGCCGATATGCGGGTCATAGGCGAAGCCGAGGCTGCCGTCCGGCTTCGGGCGCGCGCTGTGCGTCGCGAGGTGGCGCCATTGCGTATCGCTCAAGGGGCCGAACGACGACGCCACCACGCGCAGCGTCGCCTCGATCTCGGCGAGGTCGCGGAAGCTCGGGTCGCGCCCGACATAGGAGGCGATGCGCGCCAAACCCTCCTTGGCGATGAGCGGGCCGATGTCATTGATGACGAGGCGGCGGATCGGCGTCCCCGCTTGCGCCGCGAGCATCATGCCGACGAGCCCGCCCATCGATGTGCCGACCCAATCGACCTCGTCGACATCGAGCCGGGCGATGAGCGCCGCCATGTCCGCGAGGTAGACGGGATAGCCGTAATCCGCCGGGTCGCCCAGCCAATCGCTCTTGCCGCGCCCGGCGACATCGGGGCAGACGACGCGGCACGTGGCCGACAGCGCCTCGGCCAGCGCGTCGAAATCACGGCCGTTGCGGGTAAGGCCGTGCACGCAGAGGATCGTGCTCGCGCCCTTGGGGCCCGGCCGTTCCCAATAGGCGAGGCGATGAAAGCCGTGCGGTCCGAGGCAGTTCAGGCTGCGGGCGATCATGGACATGCAGGGTATCCCGTGTTACGCGATCCTGCGACCATCGCCCAGCCCACAGCAGGGATCAAGCCCGCCATGGCCGAGATATCCACCGCGCCGCCGCGCCCCGAGGACTATCCGGACTGGCGCCACCTCTATGACGGCTACGCCGCCTTCTACAAGATGCCGATGGACGACGCGATCGCCGGCCGCGTGTGGCAGTGGCTGCTCGATCCGCAGCACGTGCTCGACGCGCTGCTCGCCCGCGACGACGGTGGACAGGTCATCGGGCTCGCGCATTTCCGCACCATGCCGCGGCCGTTGACCGGCAGCATGGCGGGTTTTCTCGACGATCTCTTCGTCGATCCGCGCTGGCGCGGGCGCCGCGTCGCCGACCAGCTCATCGCCGCGGTCGCCGCGCAGGGGCGCGAGCGCGGCTGGACGCTCATCCGCTGGCTCACCGCCGACGATAACTACCGCGGACGCGGCGTCTACGACCGCCTGGCCAAGCGCACGCTATGGATCACCTACCAAATGGATTTGCCGGCGCCGTGAACCTTTGCCGCTGATTGCCGTTCACCGCCGAATCTGCCCGTCTGGGCCGGCGGCGAATCAAGGGGATCCGGGGCGCCCGATGATCAACGAGATACCGCTCACCTGCCCGCATTGCGGCAAGACCATGGCGAAGACCGTGGAATGGGTGCAGCAGAACACCTTCTTCACCTGCCAATTCTGCGGCACCCCGGCGATGATCGACAAGGACGTCGCCGCTCAATTCCTCGCCGAGATCGAGCTGCGACAGCGCCGCTGACGCAAGGCCGCTGGGTTCGCCGTCAATCGGCGGCGTCGATCACCCCCTCGCCCCTGTCGGCGAAGTGCGCATCGCCTTTTCTGATGACTGAGCAATGAACGCGCCCGTTGTGGGTGGGTTCGGTGCTTGCAGCGCCGACGCCGACGCGGCCCCGAGGGGGTGGCGGCTGCACGCGGGATGTGTAAAGTGGCGGGCATTGCGTCGAGAGCCGCTCGCCCTGCCGGGCGCCGGCGCTCCGCACCCATCGGGTTCTTTGGAAGGACGACCGCGATGCTTCAAAACCGCCTGCAGCCGGTGCTCGACCCCCGCGCGCTGGCGCGCGACCTCTCCAACAAGCTGCTGATCGACGGCGCCTTGGTGCCGGCGGCGACCGGGCGCACCTTTCCGGTGATCAGCCCGGCGACGCAGGAGCATGTCGCCGACGCCGCCGACGGCGCCGCAGGCGATGTCGACATCGCCGTCAAGGCCGCCGCCAAGGCGCAGAAGGCATGGGCCAAGCTGGCGTCGCGCGAGCGCGGCCGCCTGGTCTATGACTGCGGCCGGCTCCTCAGCGACCATGTCGAGGAGATCGCGCGGCTGATCACGCTCGAGACCGGCAAGGCGATCCGCACCGAGAGCCGCGTCGAGGCCGGCGTCTTCGCCGACGTGTTGATCTTCTATGGCGGGCTCGGCTCCGAGATCAAGGGCGAGAGCGTGCCGTTCAAGCCGGGCATGCTCACTATCACCCAGCGCGAGGCGATCGGCGTGGTCGGCGCGATCATTCCCTGGAACGTGCCGCTGCTGCTGATGGCGCTCAAGATCGCCCCGGCGCTGGTCGCCGGCAACGCCGTCGTGGTGAAATCGGCCGAGGAGGCGCCGCTGGCGGTGCTGCGCGCGTGCCAGATCATGAACCAGGTGCTGCCGCCGGGCATCCTCAACATCCTCTCCGGCGACGGCCCCGGCTGCGGCGCGCCGCTGGTCGCACATAAAGGCGTCGGCAAGGTCACCTTCACCGGCTCGGTCGAGACGGGAAAGCTGGTCTACAAGATGGCGTCCGACAAGCTCATCCCGGTGACGCTCGAATTGGGCGGCAAGAGCCCGATGATCGTCATGGGCGACGCCGATCTCGACAAGGCGGTGGACGGCGCCGTCATCGGCATGCGCTTCACCCGCCAGGGCCAGAGCTGCACCGCGGCGAGCCGCATCTTCGTGCAGGAGGCGATCCACGACGCCTTTGTCCTGAAGCTCAAGGCCAAGGTCGACGCCATGAAGATGGGCGACCCCTTGGACGAGGCGACCGACATCGGCTCGATCATCTCGAAGCAGCAATTCGACAAGGTGAAGAACTACATCAGGATCGGCGAGGAGACGCCGGGTGCCAAGGCGCTGCGCTGCTCTTCCATGCCGGCCGACCAGAAGCTGGCGCGCGGATATTTCGTGCAGCCGGTGATCTTCACCGGCATCGCCAACGACAACAAGCTCTGCCGCGAGGAGATCTTCGGACCGGTCACCTGCGTCATCCGCTTCAAGGATTACGAGGAGGCGATCCGCCAAGCCAACGACAGCGACTACGGGCTCGCCGCGACGATCTGGACGCGCGACTTGAGGACCGCGCTCGACGCCACGCAGCGGCTCGAAGCCGGCCTCGTCCAGGTCAACCAGAACCTCGTCGTGCAGGCCAACATGTCCTATGGCGGCGTCAAGCAGTCCGGCCTCGGCAAGGAGGCCTCGCTCGAGGCGATGCTCGAGCATTTCACGCAGAAGAAGACCATCATCCTCAATCTCGGCTGAACCGGCGCGGATTGCGGGCGATGCGACGATTCCTCAGGCTCCGTCTCCTGCTGCTCCTGCCTGTCATAGCCTTGCTCGGCGCCTTTCTCTGGCTGCGCTCGTCGCTGCCGCAAGAGGAGGGGCGGCTCGTCCTGCCCGGGCTCGGCGCCGAAGCGCGCATCAGCCGCGACGAGCACGGCATTCCCACCATCGCGGCGGCGAGCGACCGCGACGCCGCCTTCGCGCTGGGCTTCGTCCATGCGCAGGATCGCCTGTTCCAGATGGATACGATGCGCCGTTACGGCGCCGGGCGGCTCTCCGAATGGTTCGGCCCGACCACGCTCAGGGCGGACCGCTTCACCCGCACGCTCGGCCTCTACCGCGCCGCCGAGCGGCAATACGCGCTGCTCACGCCCGAGCTGCGCGCCGCGCTCGACGCCTACGCCGCCGGCGTCAACGCCTATCTGGCTCACCATCAGGGTTTGCTGCCGCCCGAATACCAGCTGCTGCGCGCGACGCCCGAGCCGTGGCGGCCGGCCGACACGCTCGTCTGGGGCAAGCTCATGGATTTGCAGCTCGCCGCGAATTTCCGCAGCGAGCTGCTGCATGCGCGGCTGGCGCAGCATCTCTCGCCCGAGGAGCTGGCGATCCTCTATCCGCCCTACCCGCATGACGCCCCGGTGGCTTTGAGCGGCGCCTCCGAGGGCCTGCCGCTCGATGCCATCTACGCCAGCCTGCCGGCGCTGGTCGGTCCGACCTTCGCCTCGAACAACTGGGTGGTCGACGGCCAGCACACGGTTTCGGGCAAGCCGCTGCTGGCCAACGACCCGCATTTAGGATTTTCCGCGCCCAGCGTCTGGTACTTGGCGCGCCTCGAGACTCCCGGTGCCCGGCTCGACGGCGTGACCGCGCCGGGCGGTCCCTTCGTCGTGATCGGCCACAATGCGAAGATCGCCTGGGGCTTCACCACCACCAGCGGCGACGTCGAGGACATCTTCGTCGAGCGCGTCGATCCCGACGACCCGGCGCGCTATCTCACGCCTGAGGGAGCGCAGCCATTCGTCACGCGCCAGGAGGAGATCCGCGTCCACGGCGCGGACCCTGTCGCCATCACCGTGCGCGCCACGCGCCATGGGCCCGTGATCTCCGATCTCGGCGGCGGTTACACGCAGCCCGCCGCGGCGGGAACCGTGCTGGCCTTGCAGGCGACCTGGCTCATGGACGACGACCGTTCGCCCAACGCGCTCTGGGGGATGAACCGTGCCGGCAACTGGCAGGAGTTCCGCGACGCGCTCAAGGACTTCGTCGCGCCGCAGCAGAACATGGTCTATGCCGATGTCGACGGCCATATCGGCTTCATCGCCCCGGCGCGCGTGCCGATCCGCGCCAGGGGCGACGGCTGGATGCCGGCGCCGGGTTGGAGCGGCGAGTACGAATGGACCGGCTTCATCCCGTTCGACGACCTGCCGCAGGCGCTGGACCCGCCGAGCGGCCGCGTCGTCAGCGCCAACAACAAGATCGTGCCCGACAGCTACCCCTATTTCCTCAGCCGCGGCTGGGACCTGCCCAACCGCGCGCAGCGCATCAACGAGCTGCTCGATGCCGCGCCCAGGCAGTCGCCGGAAGCCTCGGCGGCAATCCAGGCGGATACGCTGTCGCCGATGGCGAGGGACCTGCTGCCGCTGATGCTAGCGGCGCGGCCGGCATCGAAGCAGGCCGCGGAGGCGCTCGAGCGGCTCAAATCCTGGGACCGGCGCATGGACCGCGACCAGACCGCGCCGCTGCTCTTCGCCGCCTGGCTGCGCGCGTTCAATCGCACGGTGCTCGCCGACAAGCTCGGCAGCGCCTTCGACGATTACTGGGGCATGCATCCCGACGTCGTCCGCCTGATCCTGACCAAGCATCCGGAATGGTGCGAGGAGCCCGCGGAAGGCGTGGCGAGCTGCGCGCCGCAGCTGTCAGTGGCGCTCGAGCAGGCGCTCGTGGAGCTGCGGCAGCGCTACGGCGACGATATGAACGGCTGGCAGTGGGGCCGAGCGCATGCGGCGCAATTCGTCAACGAGCTGTGGGCGCGGGTGCCGCTGATCGGTGGCCTCATCGCGCTCGGCATCCCCGCCGATGGCGGCTACGACACCGTCAATCGCGGCGCCACGCCGGTCGCCAGCCCCGACGATCCTTATGCCGACACGCACGGCTCGACCCTGCGCATGATCGTCGATCTCTCGGACATCGCCGCCAGCCGCTTCATGATCGCGCCGGGAGAGTCGGGCAATCCGTTCTCCTCGCATTACGGCGATCTGGTGCAGTCCTGGCGCGACGTCAACTATTTGACGCTCGGCAAGGCCGCGGCCGCCCATACGCTCGTGCTCGCGCCGCCATGACTGCGCCCGCGCCGAGCCTGCCCGTCTCGCTCGCCGATATCAGCGCCGCCGCCGCCGCCATTGCCGGTGCGGTGCTGCGCACGCCCGCCGTCGCGGCGCCGGCGCTGACCGAGCTCGCCGGCGCCGAGATCGTGCTGAAGCTGGAGACGCTGCATCCGACCGGCTCCTTCAAGGAGCGCGGCGCGCTCGCCAAGCTGCTGAGCCTCGATGCGGCGGAGCGCAAGGCGGGCGTCATCGCCATGTCCGCCGGCAATCATGCGCAGAGCCTCGCTTACCACGCGCGCCGCCTCGGCATTCCCGCGACCATCGTCATGCCGGAGGCGACGCCCTTCACCAAGGTCGAGCGCACCGAGGCCTATGGCGCGCGCGTCGTGCTGCGCGGCGCGGGCCTCGCCGAGGCGCGTGACGCAGCCGCCGAGATCGTCGCAGCGGAACGGCTGACGCTGGTGCATCCCTATGACGATGCGATGGTCATCGCCGGCCAGGGCACCGCGGGGCTGGAGCTGCTGGCCGATCATCCCGAGCTCGACGCGGTCATCGTGCCAATCGGCGGCGGCGGCCTCATCGCGGGGATCGCCACCGCGGCCAAGGCGCTCAAGCCGAAGATCGAGATCATCGGCGTCCAATGCGCGCTCTATCCGGCCATGCTGCATGCGCTGGGCCGCGGCGCCGCGCCCACCGGCGGCCCGACGCTCGCCGAGGGCATCGCCGTCAAGGAGCCCGGCCGGCTCACCCAACCCATCATCGCCGCGCTGGTCGACGACATCCTGCTGGCCGACGAGCCCGCGCTCGAGCGCGCCGTCGCCGTGCTGCTCGATGTCGAGAAG
>DASWFH010000441.1:0-2005 GCA_036394355.1 Allostellaceae bacterium
AGGTGTCGTGCTGCCCGCTCACCAACGAGTTCACACTGCGGTCGCCCTATCCCTTCGAGGGCATGACGGCGTGGCTGCCGGCGATGCAGGCGGAAGGCGACGCGCTGAAGCGTGTCTATGCCGATCCCGGCTTCCGCCGCCGCGTCGCGGCCGAGCTGGCGACGCCAGCCGCGATCCGCCTCTTCAACGGCGAGTGGGACAAACTCTATCTGCTCGAAGCGGCGCGGCCGGAGAATCGCCGCCATGAAGGGCTGAGCGTCGCTCAGCTCGCGCGCGACGCCGCCCAGCCGCCGCTCGACTGGCTCCTGGATTTCAGCCTGTCGGAGAATCTCGAGACGATCTTCATCGCCGTGCTGCTCAACAACGACGAGGACGCCGTCGGGCGCATGCTGCGCGATCCCTTCGCCAGCATCGCGCTCTCCGATGCCGGCGCGCATCTCACCTTCTTCTGCGATGCCGGCTTCGGCCTGCATCTCCTGGGCCGTTGGGTGCGCGAGCGCGGCACGCTGGCGATGGCCGAGGCGGTGTGGCAGCTCTCCGGCCGCCCGGCGGAGATCTTCGGCATCAAGGACCGCGGCCGGCTCGCGCCGGGCCTCGCCGCCGACCTCATGCTGTTCGACCCGGGGACGGTCGGCCGCGGCCCGAGCAGGCGCGTCTTCGACCTGCCGGGCGGCGCAGCGCGCCTCACCACGGCGGCGCTGGGTATGCACGGTGTCTGGGTCAATGGCGTGCCGGTCGTCGACAGCGGCGGCGGCATCGCCGAGCGCGCGCATCCCGGCCGATTGCTGCGCGACTTCGCCGCGTGAGCGGCGCCGCGTGAGCGGGAGCCATCTCGCGTCGTACAGTTTTTAGTTGTGTGACGCGCTGCACTCGATTCGCGAAACGCAAAGGCGTAGAGTGCAGCACGCATTCGCGGGTCACGTTGGTTATCGCCCGAAAGAACGCCCCTAAGAAGGCGCACAGAGGACAAGTTTTCTATGATCAGGATAGCGCACTCGAACGCAGAATTGGCGTCGGCGGAAGTGCCGGGGCTCGACGGCAGACGCGTCGCCGCGTGGGCGGCCGCTCTCGCCGCCGGCGAGCCGCACGGTCTGCACGACACCTTCATGGCCAAGGGCGGCGCCGCGCCCGATATCGTCTGGGATCCGCCGGTGGACCGGCTGGGCGCGCCGCAGCTGCGCTTCCTGCTGCGCTATTGGACCGAGCTCGCGGGCGCGCGCGCGATGCCCGGCACCAGGGAGATCGACGCGTTGGAGATGCGGCCGGCGCTGGGCTACATCAACCTGCTCGACGTGATCGAGGGCGGCGAGGATTTTCGCTATCGCGTGTTCGGCAGCGTCATCGCCGCCGTTGCCGGCTACGACATGACCGGACGAATGGTCTCCGCGCTGAAGACGGCGGCCTACATGGCTGAGTTCGCGCTCGCCACCTGCCGTGCCGTGGTGCAGCGAGGCGAGCCGTTGCTGACCGAGCACCGACCGCCATCGTCCGCCGTGCCCACCGTGGCCTGGCACGGCCTCGTTCTGCCGCTGGCCGGCGACAGCGGCGCGGTCGCCCGCCTGCTGATCGGCAGCGTGCCGTTCTCGCGCGACGGCCGCCCCATCTTGCTGCGCCTTTAACCTTCCTCCTCCTCGTGAACTCGGTCGCGGCGAAATGATCAGCGCCGGACCCGGCGCACGAGCCAGTACGCCATCGCATAGACGAGGGCAAATTGAATGGCGGCTTCCAGGACCGCCCACCATGGCACCGGCCCCCCGTCCAAAAAGAGCGTGCGACGCTGCAGCGGGGTGGACAGAAAGAGACTGACGATCACGACGGAAACATTGTTGGCGGCGTGCGCGCCGATGGCGAGCTCGACACGCTGATCGAGCAGCGTCAGCGCGGACAGGCCCAAGGACATGATGACGTACACGGGAAAGACGAACGGCCCATCATAGGGGGCATGCGCCAGCGCGAACACCAGCGCGACCACCAGGACGAGAAGCCATCGCCACCGCAGGAATTG
>DASWFH010000442.1:0-4557 GCA_036394355.1 Allostellaceae bacterium
GCCTTCTGGGCCTCGTTCTGCCTGGCGTTTCCGATCATTGCCACGCAGCTCTGGATGTTCGTCGCGCCCGGCCTCTACAAGAACGAGCGGCGCGCCTTCCTGCCCTATCTCTTCGCCACGCCGGTGCTGTTCATCATCGGCGCGTCGCTCGCTTACTACGTGATCTTCCCGATCGCCTGGCGCTTCTTCGCGAGCTTCCAGGAGCTGGGCGGGCAGGGCGCGCTGGCGATCGAGCTGCAGCCCAAGGTGAGCGAGTACCTGACGCTGGTGATGCGCCTCATCTTCGCCTTCGGCTTCGCTTTCCAGATGCCGGTGCTGCTCACCTTGCTGGCGCGGGTCGGGATCGTCACCGCGGCCGGGCTCGCGGAGAAGCGGCGCTATGCCATCGTCGTCAACTTCGTCATCGCCGCCGTGCTCACGCCGCCCGACGTCTTCAGCATGTGCTCGCTCGCCGTGCCGTTGCTGCTGCTCTATGAGATCTCGATCTTCTCGGCCCGCCTCGTCGAGAAGCGCCGCGCCGAGCGCGAAGCGGCGGAGGAGGCCGAGCTCGCCGGCGGGACATCGGGCAAGCCCTAGCGGCAGCGACGCGCTGCCAGTGGACGCCCGCCGGGCCTTGCCTTTATAACCGGCGGCGATGTTCGACCTGAAATGGATTCGCGACAACCCCGAGACGTTCGACCGCGGCCTGGGGCGGCGCGGGCTGGCGCCGGCATCGGCGTCGGTCCTCGCGCTCGACCGCAAATGGCGCGAGGCGCAGACCGGGGCAGAGCAGCTTCAGGCCGAGCGCAACCGGCTCTCCAAGGAGATCGGCGCCGCCAAGGCGCAAGGCCGCGACGCCGGCGACATCATGCGCAAGGTCGCGCGGAGCAAGGAGCAGCAGGCCGAGCTCGAGGCGCGCGCGGCGCTGCTCAAGAGCGAGATCGACGCGCTGCTGGCGACGCTGCCCAATCTCCCCGCCGCCGACGTGCCGGACGGGCTCGACGAGAAGCACAACAAGCTCGTGCGCCAGCACGGCACGCCGCCGCGCTTCGACTTCGCGCCCCGGGACCATGTTGCTATCGGCGAGGGGCTGCGGCTCATGGACTTCGCCCGCGCCGGCAAGCTCTCCGGCGCGCGCTTCGTCGTGCTCTACGGCCAGCTCGCGCAGCTCGAGCGGGCGCTGGCGCAATTCATGCTGGACCTCCACACGCGCGAGTTCGGCTATCGCGAGGCGAGCCCGCCGCTGCTGGTGCGCGACGAGACCATGTTCGGCACGGCGCAGCTCCCCAAATTCGCGGAAGACCAGTTCAAGACCACGACCGGGCTTTGGCTCATCCCCACCGCCGAGGTGACGCTGACCAACCTCGTCGCCGACGAGATCCTCGACGAATCCGAGCTGCCGCTGCGCTTCACCGCCTGGACCGAGTGCTTCCGCGCCGAGGCCGGCGCCGCCGGCAAGGACACGCGCGGCATGATCCGCCAGCACCAGTTCAACAAGGTCGAGCTGGTGTCGATCGCCCATCCCGACCAATCGGAGAACGAGCACGAGCGGATGACCCGAAGCGCCGAGGAAGTGCTGAAGCGCCTGGGCCTCGCCTATCGCGTCATGCTGCTCTGCGCCGGCGATATGGGCTTCGCCGCGCGCAAGACCTATGATCTCGAGGTCTGGCTGCCCGGGCAAAACAACTATCGCGAGATCTCCAGCTGCTCGCTCTGCGGCGACTTCCAGGCGCGCCGCATGAAGGCGCGCTTCCGCCCGAAGGAAGGGAAGGGCGTGCGCTTCGTCCATACCCTCAACGGCTCGGGTCTCGCCGTGGGCCGGACCCTCGTCGCCATGCTGGAGAACTACCAGCGGGCCGACGGCAGCGTCGCCGTGCCGGACGCGCTCAAACCCTATATGGGAGGGCTCGAGGTGATCGGCGGCGATGTCTGAGGCGGGCCTCGATCTCGCATCCGCGCGCATCCTGGTTTCCAACGATGACGGCATCAATGCCCCCGGTATCAAGCTCCTCGCCAAGATCGCCCGCTCGCTCTGCCGCGAGGTCTGGGTGGTGGCGCCGGAGCGCGAGCAGAGCGGCGCCAGCCATTCGCTCACCCTCGACCGGCCGCTGCGCGTGCGCCGCCTCAGCACGCGCCGCTACGTCGTCGACGGCACGCCGACCGACTGCGTGCTGCTTGCCGTCAAGATCCTCATGCGCGACCAGCGGCCGACGCTGATGCTCTCGGGCGTCAATGCCGGCGCCAATCTCGGCGAGGACGTGACCTATTCCGGTACGGTCGCCGCGGCAATGGAGGCGACGCTCCTCGAAGTCCCCGCCATCGCCTTCAGCCAGCATTACGCCGAGCGCCGCAAGGTCCCTTGGGCGACGGCGGGCGCGCATGCCCCGGAGGTGATTCGCCGGCTTACCGGCCTGCGCTGGCCGCGCGACACCCTCATCAACGTCAATTTCCCCGCCGTGCAGCCGGACGAGGTCACCGGCATCGTCGCCACGCGCCAGGGCCGGCGCAAGATCGGCGAGGGCGTGATCGAGCGCGTCGACCCGCGCGGTCGGCCCTATTACTGGATCGGACCGCTGCGCGAGGAATGGCCGGACATCCCGGACACCGATCTCCACGCCATTACCACGGGCAAGGTGTCGATAACGCCGATCTGCCTCGACCTCACCAACAGCCCGGCGCTGGCCGAGCTAAAGAAGGTGTTCCCGTGAACGACACGGCGCCCAAGGTGCTGCGCCTGCTGATGGAACTGCGGGGCCTCGGCGTCGGCGACGCACGCGTGCTGGGCGCGCTCGAGCGCGTGCCGCGCGAGGTCTTCGTGCCCGCCGCCTTCAAGGATCAGGCTTACGAAAACGTGGCCCTCCCCATCGGCCACGGCCAGACCATCAGCCAGCCCCTGGTAGTGGCGCTGATGACGGAAGCGCTGGAAGTGGGCGAGCGGCACAAGGTGCTGGAGATCGGCACCGGCTCCGGCTACCAGACTGCCGTGCTGGCCCGGCTGTGCCGCCGCGTCTTCACCATCGAGCGCCACCGCGCCTTGCTCAAGGAGGCGGAGAATCGCTTCGCCGAGCTCCGCCTCCACAACGTGACCAGCCGCTTCGGCGACGGCACCAAGGGCTGGCCGGAGCAGGCGCCCTTCGACCGTATCATCGTCACCGCAGCGGCGCCCGAGTTGCCGGGCAAGCTGCTCGGCAGCCTGGCCGAGGACGGCGTCCTGGTGGCGCCGGTGGGCGAGGAGCGGCGCGACCAGCGCCTCATCCGCATCCGCCGCAAGGACGGCACGTCGATCACCGAGGAGCTGGGGCCGGTGCGCTTCGTGCCGCTGGTAGCGGGATTGCCGCGCGAATCTCATCCGACCAAAAAGCCCCACGAGTGACCCGCCGGGGCCGGTTGTGAGACAGCGGCGCTCGCGAGTAGACTAGCGTGATGATTTCGCCGCGCCGGATGGGCTTGACCCTGGCGCTGACGCTGCCGGTGCTCGCAGCGGCGGTGCTGGTCGCCTGCGCGAGAACCGCGCCGCCCGCGCCGGTCATGGCGGGCCAGTCCGCGGCGACGCACCCGGCCCCGATCACCATGGCCCCGCCGCCGGCACCGCTGCCGCCGCCCCAGGTCGCTGCCGTGCCGCCGGCTCAGATTGTTGCTGTGCCGCTACCGCCTCCGGCCATTCCGCCCCCCGTCAGCTTGCCGCCGCCGCCCGCACAGCAGGCGGATGCCCGCGCCGTGCCGTCCGGCTCGTCGCGGCTGGCCGCGCCGCATCCCGACCACGTCACCGTCCGGGCCGGCGAGACGCTCTATGCGATATCGCGGCGCTATGGCGTGCCGGTGCGCTCGCTGATCGAGGCGAACGGGCTCGCGCCGCCCTATGCGCTGGCGGCCGGACGCCGGCTCGCGGTGCCGCAGGTGCGGCTGCACTTGGTCCAGCCCAGCGAGACCCTCTATTCCGTGTCGCGCCTCTATGGCATCGACACCACCACCCTGGCGCGCAGCAACGCGCTGCCGCCCCCCTATACCGTGTTCGTCGGGCAATCGCTGGTCCTGCCGGCGCCGGTCCAGGTGGCGGAAGGCGTCACAGCGCCAGCGGCCGCGCCCGAGCCGAAGCCGCAAGCCGGAGAAGCAAGGCCGCTGCCGCCGCCCAAGATCGAGCCCGCTGCGGGGCCAGGGTCGCGCACGGAGCTCGCCGCCTTGCCGCCGCCGCACGCGGGAGGCGCCGGGCGCTTCCTGTGGCCGGTGCGGGGCCGGCTCCTCACCGACTACGGCGCCGGCGAGGGCGGCACGCGCAACGACGGCATCAACATCGCCGCGCCCGCCGGCACCACCGTGCTGGCGGCCGATGCCGGCACCGTCGCTTATGCCGGCAACGAGCTGCGCGGCTACGGCAATCTCATCCTCATCAAGCACGCCAATGGCTGGATGACGGCCTATGCGCACAATTCGGTGCTGCTGGTGAGGCGCGGCGAGAAGGTGCGGCGCGGCCAGCCGATCGCGCGCATCGGCGCCACCGGCGCCGTCACCCGGCCGCAGCTCCATTTCGAGATCCGCCACGGCGCCAAGGCGCTCGACCCAACCGACTACCTCCCGCCG
>DASWFH010000443.1:0-7778 GCA_036394355.1 Allostellaceae bacterium
GCGGGCGAGGCTGCGGCGGAATTCCTCGCCGAGCTGCTGCAGGCCGCCGACAGCCTGCCGCCGCTCGACGGCGCGGGATACCAGGCGCTGTTCGAGGCGCTGCTCGCCGGGCCAGTGGTGCGGCCGCGCTTCGGGCGCCATCCGCGGCTCGCGATCTGGGGCCTCCTCGAGGCGCGGCTCCAGCACGCCGATCTGCTGATCCTCGGCGGTCTCAACGAAGGCGTCTGGCCGCCGCAGGCGGAGAGCGATCCCTGGCTGTCGCGGCCGATGCGACAGGAGTTCGGCCTGCCGCCGCCGGAGCGGCGCGTCGGCGTCGCCGCGCACGACTTCGCCCAGGCGCTCGGCGCGCGCTCGGTGGTCCTGACGCGCGCCACGCGCGTCGAGGGCGCGCCAACCGTGCCGTCGCGCTGGCTGTTGCGGCTCGACACGGTGCTGCGCGCCGCCGGTCTCGAAGGCCGCCTCGGCGCGGCGGTCGAGCCGCTGGGCTGGCAAGCGCGCCTCGACGAGGCGGCGGAGCACATCGCCGTGCCGCCGCCCGAGCCACGGCCGCCCGTCGCGGCGCGCCCGCGCAAGCTGTCGGTGACGCAGGTCGAGACCTGGATGCGCGATCCCTACGCCATCTATGCGCGTGTGATCTTGCGGCTCGCCGCCTTGGAGCCGATCGATGCCGATCCCGGCGTGGCCGAGCGCGGCAATTTCATCCACGCGGCACTCGACAACTTCGTGCGCGCCTTTCCCGACGCGCTTCCGGCCGATGCCGAGCGACAGCTTCTCACGCTCGGCGCCGCGGCGTTCGGCGCGGCACTCGACCGCCCGGGCGTACGCGCCTTCTGGTGGCCGCGCTTCGAGCGCATCGCGCGGTGGTTCGTCGCGTTCGAGGGCGAGCGCCGCGGGTCGCTCCACGAAATCCGCAGCGAGATTAAAGGCCGCTTGATGCTGGACGGTCCCGCCGGGCCGTTCGAGCTCACCGCCAAGGCCGACCGCCTCGACCGGCAACGCGATGGCGGGCTCGTGCTGATCGACTACAAGACCGGGCTCGTGCCGTCCGCCAAGGATGTCGAACTCGGCTTCTCGCCGCAGCTGCCGCTCGAAGCGGCCATCGCCACTGGCGGCGGCTTTGCCGGTGTTGCCGCGGCTCCGGTGGCGGCGCTCGAATATTGGCGTCTGACCGGCGGCGATCCGCCCGGCGAGGTCATCGCGCCGGCGAAGGATGGCGGCGGACTGCAAGCGCTGGTCGCCGAGGCGCTGCAGGGCCTCAGCGATCTCGTCGCGCGCTTCGACGACGCGCACACCCCTTATCGCGCCGTGCCGCGGCCGGAGAAGGCGCCGCGCTATTCCGACTACGCGCATCTCGCGCGGGTGAAGGAATGGTCGGTCGCCGGCGAGGGCGGCGAATGACCACGCCCGATCCAAACCGGCGTCAGCGCGCGGCGGCCGATGTCGAGGCCTCGATCTGGGTCGCCGCCTCGGCCGGCACCGGCAAGACCAAGGTGCTGACCGATCGCGTGTTGGCGCTGATGCTCGCCGGTAGCGCGCCGTCGCGCATTCTCTGCCTCACCTTCACCAAGGCCGCCGCCGCCGAGATGGCGAACCGGCTCAACGCGCGGCTGAGCAATTGGGCGACGGCCAAAGACGGATCGCTCGCGCAGGATCTCGAAGGCCTGACCGGCGCGATGCCGGATGCTGCGATGCTCGACCACGCGCGCCGGCTGCTCGCGCGCGTGCTCGACACGCCCGGCGGCATGCGCATCGAGACGATCCACGCCTTCTGCCAGTCGCTGCTGCGCCGCTTTCCCATCGAGGCCGGTGTCGCGCCGCATTTCGACGTCATGGACGAGCGCAGCGCCGGCGAGGCGCTCGCGGCGGCGCGCGAGGAAGTGCTCGCGGCCGCGCGCGGCGGCGGCACGCTTGCCGGCGCGCTCGCCGAGGTGACGCGGCTCGTGACCGAGAGCGGATTCGACGAGATCATGAGCCAGCTCCTGCTCGAGCGCGGCCGGCTGCACCGCGTCCTTGCCGGCGGCCATGCGCGCTTCAGCGCCGAGCTCGGCCGGGTCCTCGATGTGCCGCCGGGCACGACCGACGGCGACGTCGTCGCCGGTGCTTGCGTTATCGGCGCTGGCGACGAAGCGGCGTTGCGCCTCGCCGCACAGGCCATGCTGGCGAGCTGCGGCGTGCGCGACCAGGAGCGCGGCGCAGCCATCGCGGCGTGGCTGGCCGATCCGCCAGCGCGAGTCGCCGCTTTCGCCGACTACCTGTGCGCCTTCTTCACGCAGGAGGGAAAGCCTTTCCAGGACATCCTCTCGAAAGGGCTTGCGGCGAAGGAGCCGAGCGTCGCGGCTGCGGTGGCTGCCGAGGCCGAGCGCCTCGCCGCCGTGAAGCGGCGGCGCAGCGCCGTGGCGCTGCACGCGGCGACCGCAGCGCTGGTCCGCCTCGGCGATGCGCTGCTCACCGCCTATGAGCGGCACAAGGAGGCGCGCGCGCTGCTCGATTACGACGATCTCGTGCTCAAGGCGCGCGACCTGTTGCGGCGGCCGGGTGTGGCGCCGTGGGTCCTGTTCAAGCTCGACGGCGGGATCGACCATATCCTCATCGACGAGGCGCAGGACACCAATCCCGATCAATGGGAAGTCGTGCAGGCGCTGGCCGACGAATTCTTTGCCGGCGAAGGCGCGCGCGCCGTTCACCGCACGGTCTTCGCCGTCGGCGATGCCAAGCAATCCATCTACAGCTTCCAGCGCGCCGATCCCCAGGCCTTCCTGCGCATGCGCGACTATTTCGCGGCGCGCGTCAACGCCGCCCGACAGCGCTGGGGCATGGTCGATCTCGACATCTCCTTCCGCTCGACCGCGGCGGTGCTGCGCGCCGTCGACGCCGTCTTCGTCCGCGCCGAGTCGAGCGCGGGCGTCGCGCTCGACGGCGCCCCGATCCACCACACCGCGTTCCGCGCCGGGCATGCCGGGCTGGTCGAGCTGTGGCCGCCGGTCGAACCGGAGGAGCCGCCGGAAGCGCGACCCTGGGAGCCGCCGCTCGAGCAGCGTCATGCCCGCGCGCCGCAGGCGCGACTGGCGCTCGCCATCGCTGGGACCGTGCGCCATTGGCTCAACACCGGCGAGCGGCTTGCGGCGCGCGATCGCCGCGTGCAGGCCGGCGACATCATGGTGCTGGTGCGGCGCCGCGGCCCCTTCGTCGTCGAACTCGTGCGGGCGCTGAAGCAGGCGGATGTCCCGGTTGCGGGCGTCGACCGCATGCTGCTGGCCGACCAGCTCGCCGTCCAGGACATGCTGGCGCTTGGCGCTTTCCTGTTGCTGCCCGAGGACGACCTCACCCTCGCCACGGTGCTCAAGGGGCCGCTGCTGGGCTTCGACGAGAAGACGCTGTTCGACCTGGCGCATGGGCGGCAGGGCTCGCTGTGGAGCGAGCTGAGGCGCCGCGCCGGGGAGCAGGCGGGGTTCGCCCGAGCGGCGCAGATGCTCGGTTCCTTGCTGGCGCGCGCCGATTTCGTGCCGCCCTACGAGCTGTTCGCCGAGGTGCTGGGTGGTGGCGGCGGGAGACGCGCGGTGCTGGCGCGGCTCGGGCCCGAGGCGGCCGACCCGCTCGACGAGTTCTTGTCCATGGCGCTTGCCTACGAACGCATGCATGGGCCGTCGCTCCAGGGGTTCCTGCATTGGCTGGTCACCGGCGAGGCCGAGGTCAAGCGCGACCTCGACCAGCGCGGCCGCGACGAAGTGCGCGTGCTCACCGTGCACGGCGCCAAGGGGCTGCAGGCGCCGATCGTCTTCCTGCCCGACACCATGCAGGTGCCGACCCAGCCGGCCCGGCTGCTGTGGACGGAGGCGGACCTGCCGCTGTGGCGCGCGCATAAGAGCTGGGACGCGCCGCCTGCCGAGCGCGCGCTGGCGGAGGCGCTGAGCTTGCGCGAGGCGGAATACCGCCGCCTACTCTACGTGGCGCTGACGCGCGCCGAGGACAGGCTCTATGTCTGCGGCTGGCGCGGCAAGCCGGCGCCGCCGGAGGGCTGCTGGTACAACCTCGTGGCGCGCGGGCTCGCCGGGGCAGCAGGCGCCGGCCCGGTCGAGATCGACCTGACGGGCGTGGCCGGCAGCGACGGCTGGCGCGGGCCCGGGTGGCGCCTCGAATCGCCGCAACAGACGGCGCCGCGGTTCGACCCGGCGCCGACGCCGCTCGATCTGGCTACCCCGCTGCCGGATTGGGCCCGCCGCCCGCCGCCGCCGGAGCCGACGCCGACCCGCCCGCTTGCGCCGTCGCGGCCGCGCCAAGCCGATCCTGCCGCCCGTTCTCCCCTCGGCAGCGACGATGGCGCTGGCTTGCTGCGCGGCCGCCTGGTCCATCGGCTGCTGCAGAGCCTGCCGGACCTTGCGCCCGCGGCGCGGCGCGCCGCCGCCTGGCGCTTCCTGGCGCTGCCGCTGCATGGCCTCGACGCCCAGCAGCAGGAGGCGCTGCTGGCGGAGACGCTGGCGGTGCTCGACCATCCGGATTTTGCGCCGCTCTTCGCCCCGGGCTCGCAGGCGGAGGTGCCGGTGGTGGCGCTGCTGGGCGATCGGGCGCTGACGGGGCAGATCGACCGGCTCGTGGTGACCGAGGATGCCGTGCTGATCGTCGACTATAAGACGCTGCGCCCGCCACCACGCGACGAGGCGGAGACGCCCGACGCCTATCTCGACCAGTTGGCCGCCTACCGGGCGGCGATCGCCGCGATCTATCCCGGCCGCACAGTGCGCTGCGCCCTGCTATGGACCGAGGGGCCGCGGCTCATGCCGATCAGCGCCGCGCGCCTCGATGCCCACGCGCCATGAGCGCCGGCGGCGCGGTGTTCAAGGGTGCCCCGCCTGCGGGGGCGGCCGATCAGCCCTGCGCGCGCAACGGGCCGCGCTCCTTGACGCTCCTTCGGGGCATCCCATAATGTCTGGCGCCCAATTCAGGAGAAGCGCATGAGCAGCAGCAAGGTGACCGATACATCCTTCGACGCCGACGTCCTCCGCGCCACGGGTCCGGTGCTGGTCGATTTCTGGGCGGAATGGTGCGGTCCGTGCAAGGCGATTGCGCCTTTCCTGGAGGAATTGGCCAGCGACATGAAGGGCAAGGTCACCATAGCCAAGATCAACATCGACGAGAACCCGCAGACGCCGATGAAATACGGCGTACGCGGCATTCCGACGTTGATCCTGTTCAAGAACGGCCAGGTCGCTGCCACCAAGATCGGGGCACTGCCCAAGACCAAGCTCGCGGAGTGGGTCGAATCGGTGCTCTGAGGCGGAGTGCCGTCGGCCAGCGGTCCCGCCCCGCTCGGCCGGGCATTGGGCTCATATGGCCGGCAAGCCGAGGCCCCGATCCAGGCGAAGCGGCGAGGCGGTCGGAAATGGCGACAATTCTCGTGTCCGGCCGCCTTCGGGTGACGTGATAGCTCGCCCACGAGTGGCGACCGCTAACTATTTTTCAATGTACCCGGCGTAACGTCGGCGCGTCCTCTCCCGCATAGGGCTGGGCGCGCATTGGCCGCGCTTTCAACTGATTACTGACCATTTCTGCCGCGGCGGCGGTTTCCGGCGGGCCTGTCCTGCCCTGAGAAGGAAAGTGGCGGCATGACGAAGATTCTGGTGATCGACGATGACGCCATCGTTCGCGAGACCATCATCCAGATCCTCGAGGATCGCGGCTACCAGGTGGTAAGCGCCGAGGACGGCAAGCGTGGGCTCGCCTCCTTCCGCAGCGACAAGCCCGACTTGGTGATCACCGACATCATCATGCCGGAAAAGGAAGGCATCCAGACGATCACCGAAATCCGGCGCGACCGGCCCGACGCCAAGGTCATTGCCATTTCCGGCGGCGGTCGCATCGGCAACACGGACTTCCTCAAGATCGCGCAGAAGCTCGGCGCGTCTGACGTCATCGCCAAGCCGTTCGATCCCGATGACTTCTTGAACCGGGTCAGCCGCTGCCTCAACGGGGGCTGACGCCGTGCCGAGAGGGCGCGGGGCACGATGGCGATGAAGCTCATCGATCACCCGCGTCGGGTGGTCGATTTCCGCCTCGACAATCTCTATCGCCCGCTCACCGGCAGCTGAAGGCTCACCCGTTCTCGGCCAGCACGCGGCCAGCCAGATAGAGCGAGCCGCAGATCAGCACACGTCCCGCGGCCGCGCTCGCGGTTGCGGCGGTGATTGCCTCGGCGATGCTGGCGCGCGCCGCGGCGGCGATGCCGACATCGCGCGCGGCGGCGACGGCTTCCTCGACGGAGAGGGCACTCGCCTCGCCTGCGATGGCGACGCCGCCGAGACCGACGACATGGGGCGCGAGCGGCCGCAGGAAGCCGCGCGCGTCATGCGTGTTGAGCATGCCGAAGACGAGCTGCAGCGGGCGGTCGCACCAGGCGGCGGCGACTACGCCGAGCGCCGCGCCGCCGGCGGCGTTGTGGCCGCCGTCGAGCCACAGCTCCCAGCCGGGCGGCAGGCGTTCCGCGAGCGCGCCGCGCGTCAGATGCTGCAGCCGCGCCGGCCATTCCACCTCCGTCATGCCGCGCGCCAGCGCCGCCGGGGTGAGCGCAAAGCCCTTGAGGCAGTCCAGGCAGGCGAGCGCGGTGCCGGCGTTGTCGAATTGGTGCGGGCCCAGCAAGCCGGGCGGCGGCAGGTCGAGCAGCGGCCAGCGCCGGCCGCGATAGCGCAGGCCCGTCGCGGCCTGCGCGACATGCCACTCGCGGCCATGCCGGAACAGCGGCGCGCCGAGCGCGGCGGCGCGCGCCTGGAGCACGGCGGCGCCCTCGGCCAGTTGCGGGCCGAGCACGGCAGGCCGGCCAGGCTTCAGGATGCCTGCCTTCTCGCCGGCGATGGCGGCGACGGTGTCGCCGAGGAAGTGCTGATGATCGAGCGACACCGGCGTGATCGCCGCCACCGCCGGCGCAGCGACGACATTGGTGGCGTCGAAACGGCCGCCGAGCCCGGTTTCCAGCAGAACGACGTCGGCCGGCGTGCGCGCGAAGGCGAGAAAGGCGGCAGCGGTGGTGATCTCGAAATAGGTGATGGGCTGCCCGGCATTGGCGCGCTCGCATTCCTCGAGCAGGGCCGCGAGCATCGCCTCGTCGATGAGCCGCCCGCCGAGGCGGATGCGCTCGTTGAAACGCACCAGATGCGGCTTGGTGAAGACGTTGACGCGGTAGCCGGCCGCCTCGAGCGCAGCGCGCAGGAAAGCGATGGTCGAGCCCTTGCCGTTGGTGCCGGCGACATGCACAACCGGCGGCAGATGCTCGTGCGGATCGCCGAGCGCCGCGAGCAACCGCCGCACGCGATCGAGCGACAGGTCGATGAGCTTGGGATGGAGCCGCAGCAGCCGCTGCAGGATCCGGTCGATGGTCAAGGTCAGGCTCGGTCGGAGCGCGCCGCCGGCAGGGTGACGATGTGCGTCGGCGGCTCGCGGCGGCGCAGCAGGTCTATGACGCGGGCGATCGTGTCGCGCAACTCGCGCCGCGGCACCACCATGTCGACCATGCCGTGCTCGAGCAGATACTCGGCGCGCTGAAAGCCTTCCGGCAGCTTCTCGCGGATGGTCTCCTCGATGACGCGCGCGCCGGCGAAGCCGATGACGGCACCCGGCTCGGCCAAGGTGACGTCGCCGAGCATGGCGAAAGAGGCGGAGACGCCGCCGGTGGTGGGATCGCTGAGCAGCACCAGATAAGGCAGCCCGGCTTCCTTCACCATCTCCACGGCCAGCGTGGTGCGCGACATCTGCATGAGCGACAGAATGCCCTCCTGCATGCGGGCGCCGCC
>DASWFH010000444.1:0-2058 GCA_036394355.1 Allostellaceae bacterium
GGCGAGGGTGCCGTCGAGCGGGACTTTCGCGCGGATGTCGCGCCCGGCCTCGATGCTCTTGGGGTCGTAGCCGAGATCGATGCCCTTCTCGACGCGGTCGAACAGCGCCGGCGCGACCGCGACATAGCCTTGCGCGGCAAAGCCGTCGGCGACGCGGCGCATGTGGCTGTTGACGCCGAAGATCTCCTGGAGGACGACAATGGCGCCGCGCGGCGTGCCCTTGGGGTCGGCGCGGTAGGCCTGCAGCCTGTGCCCGTCCTTGGCGGCGAGCGTAATCGTCTGTGCCATGAGCCTCGTCCTTGCCGTTGCGTTGCCGGAATAATCTACCGGGGCGCGCCGGACTCGCGCAATCGCTTGCGCAGATGCACGCGGTAGTAGCCGTCTACTTCGCTGCGCCCGTATTCCGCGTATCCCAGTCTGCGATAGAGGGCGATGCTGCGCGTCATCGTCAGGTGCATGTGGATCCGCGTCTCATCGTAGCCGCGGCGCCGTGCTTCGGCCTCGACGAAAGCGAGCAACCGCCGGCCGTGGCCCTTGCCCTGGTGCGGCGGCGCGATCGCGATGGTGTCGACGAAGAGATGGTCGTCGTTGAACTGCAGCACGGCGACGCCGACGACCGCGCCCTCTTCGGTCACGACCCAGACGACGCCCTGCGCCACGCGCGCGATATGGTCCTGGAACATGGGCCCGGGCGCGCGGCCGATCAGGGGAATGAAGCCGGCAAACGAATCATGCACGACGCGGGCAATGGCGGGCACGTCGGCATCGCTAGCCGCGCGGATGTCGACCAGCGTCATGGCGGATCCGTCAATCGGCAAGGTGCCAGCCTAGCAGCCCGGCGGCGGCGTTACACGTTGAATCGGAAATGCAGTATATCACCATCCTGGATCATGTAATCCGCACCTTCCAGCCGCATCTTGCCCGCCTCTTTGGCGCCCTGTTCGCCGCCATGGGCGACAAAATCGGCGTAGGAGAAGGTCTCGGCGCGGATGAACCCCTGCTCGAAATCGCTGTGTATCACGCCCGCCGCCTGCGGCGCCGTGGTGCGCTGCGCCACCGTCCAGGCATGCGCCTCTTTGGGCCCGACCGTGAAGAAGGTGATGAGGTCGAGCAGCCGATAGCCCGCATGGATGACGCGCGCCAGCCCCGCCTCGGCGAGGCCAAGGCTATGCAGGAACTCGCGCTTCTCCTTCTCGTCGGCGAGCTGCGCCACTTCGGCCTCGATAGCGGCGGAGATGACGACGCTGGCCGCGCCTTGCGCCCGCGCATAGTCGGCGACGCGCGCCGATTGCGCGTTGCCCTTGGCCGCGGCGCGCTCCTCGACGTTGCAGACATAGAGCACGGGCTTGGCGCTCAGAAGCTGCAGGCCCTTGAAGATCGGCTGCTGCTCGGGCGCCACCGCCACGGTCCGCGCCGGCTTGCCCTCGCGCAGCGCCGCCAGCACCGGCTCCATCACCGCGAGCTGCGCCTTGGCCTCGCGGTCGTCGCCGCGCGCCTTCTTCAGCGCCGCGACGAGGCGGCGCTCGAGGCTGTCAAGATCGGCGAGCAGCAGCTCGGTTTCCACCGTCTCGGCGTCGCGGATCGGGTCGATCGAGCCCTCGAGATGGGTGACGTTGCCGTCCTCGAAGCAGCGCAGCACATGGGCGACGGCGTCGACCGCGCGGATGTGGCCGAGGAACTGGTTGCCGAGCCCCTCGCCGCGCGAGGCGCCGCGCACCAGACCGGCGATGTCGACGAATTCGAGCTGTGTCGGCACGATCTTCGCGGACTTGCCGAGCCGCGCGCAGACCTCGAGCCGCTCGTCGGGCACGGCGACGCGGCCGATGTTCGGCTCGATAGTGCAGAACGGATAATTCGCCGCCTCGGCCGCGGCGGTGGCGGTGAGCGCGTTGAAGAGCGTCGACTTGCCGACATTGGGCAAGCCGACGATGCCGCAGTTGAACCCCATTTAGCTTAGTCCTCTTTCTCCTCGGCCGCGCGCGGCGGCTTCGGCGGCGGCGGCTTCAGGATCAGCGCCACCTTGGTCATGAATCCCGGCGCGTCATCCTTGATCAGCAG
>DASWFH010000445.1:0-4208 GCA_036394355.1 Allostellaceae bacterium
CAAAGCCACCGGCTGCGCGCCGTAGTCCAGGCGCACCTCCGTCTCGACGCCGAGCGCGCGGGAAAGGATGCCCGATCGGCCGGCGCCGCTCTCCCGCACATGGTCGGTGGTGAGACAGGCCAGGCGATCGCGCCTCAGCCGATAGGCGCGCGTGTCGCCGACATGCAGCACATGCGCGACGCGACCCCGCAGCACCAGCGCCGTGAAGGTGCATCCCATCCCCGCCAGCTTGGGGTCCAGGTGACCCTGGGCATGGATCCAGCCATTGAGCGCATCCAGGACCTTGGCCGCTGCGCGGCGCACTTCCATGGTCTCGGGCAGGTCGCAAAACCCGTCGAGAAAACCGCGCACCGCGGTCTCGGCGGCCACGCGGCCACCTTTGGCGCCGCCGATGCCATCGGCGATCGCCGCCACCACGTCGCGGCGCGGCTCGGGCAGCTCCACGCCGAAGACCGCGCCGGCGAAGTCCTCGTTGCGCTCGCGCGGCCCGGTCTCCGAAGCGAACCCGACGCTGGCCTTGACGCCGGCAACACGCTCAACCATCGCTCCCGCTCCGATTCCGCCCGGCAGCGGACCGCAGGGATCGTGACGCGGTGGCGGCGCAGCGGCGATGCCGGGATTGCGGCTTCAATTCTCCAGCCTGCAATGATGATAGAGGAAATAGCCGCCGGTGCTCGAGGCGACGACGACCGTGAGATCCCCGGATTTGCGGTCGAGCGTGTAATTGCCGCCGTCGCCCGCGTCATGCCATGAAATCTTCCCGTCGCTGATCCGCGCCGGATTGGCATCGACGGTGCCGCCGCCATAGTCGATCCGGATCTGCCAGCTCGCGCCGCTGGTCGGGTTGATGCAGGTGACGGCCGTCTCGCCCGGCTGTGCTTCAGCGTCGATGGCGGGAACGGCCACAGCGGCTGCCAACGCAGCGATCGCTGCCGCTCGTGGCCAGGTCAGGAACATGGGTCGCCTCGGCATGGCATGATCGGAATCAGATCCATAGCCAACTCTCGCTAGCTTGCAAAGAAAGCGCCGCGCAAAGGGCGAGCCTTCTTCTGATCGCCATTGCCATAGCTCAGTAGCTTCCTACGCCGGTTGGGTTGCCTACTTTATGTTCAGATAGCCGCTTTTATAAGCAGTCATGTGCCGGGCATCACGTGAGTCCTCCCGGATAATAAGGTTGCACGTGGCATAGTTCTTGCTGAAATCTCGGAGCCTAGTTTCCGGGGGGTCACTCGCTCCTGTGGCGATTTTGCTGGCGCCTTCGGGGATATCCTCAGCGATCAAGATAAAACGGGGGAAAGCACATGGCACTGGTACCATCACCACAATGGCTTGATACGGGAAACAATGCGTGGCAATTGGCGGCCGCGACGTTCGTCGGCCTGCAGAGCGTTCCCGGGTTGACGGTTCTTTATGGCGGCATCGTCAAGAAGAAATGGGCGATCAACTCCGCCTTCATGTCGATGTACGCTTTCGCCTCGGTCTTGGTCGTCTGGGTTCTCTTCGGCTACAACATGGCGTTCGGGGAGCAATGGTTCCCGTTCCTGGGCGTGCCTAGCCTGGCGACGTCGGCCGTGTTCACCACCGGCCAAGCGGTAATTCCGGCGGCGGCCTCGGGCATGCCGCCCCTCACCTTCCCGATGGCGACTCTCATCTTCTTCCAGTTCGTTTTCGCTGCCATCACCGTCATCATCCTCGGCGGCTCGGTGCTTGGTCGGATGAACTTCACCGCGTGGATGATCTTCTGCCCCGTGTGGATAACCCTGGTCTACACCGTAGGTGCTTTCAGCCTGTGGGGCGGCGGCTGGCTCGCCAGCATGGGCGTGGCGGACTTCTCCGGCGGCTACGTCATCCATCTCGCCGCCGGCACCTCCGGATTCGTCGCCGCGGCGGTGGTCGGCCCGCGCATCCAAACCGACCGCGAGCATTTCCCGCCCAACAGCTTGTTGGTCACTTTGATCGGAGCCGGTATCCTGTGGCTGGGTTGGAACGGCTTCAACGGCGGCGATCCCTATTTCGCCAACGCCGATGCCGGCGCGGCGGTGCTCAACACCAACACAGCCACCGCGGTGGCCCTGCTGGTCTGGACGCTGATGGACAAGATGGTCTATGGCAAGCCGTCGGTCATCGGCGCGGTCAACGGCATGATCGCCGGCCTCGTGGCCATCACTCCCGGCGCCGGCTACGTCAATGGCTGGGGCGCCATCATCATCGGCGTGTGCGCCGGGATCATCCCCTGGTTCAGCATGAACAAGCTCCAGAAGACCAAGCTGATGATGAAGGTGGACGACACGCTGGCCGTATTCTCCACGCATGGCATCGCCGGCCTCATGGGCGGTCTGCTTGTCGGTATCCTCGCCAACCCGGACATGCTTCAATATATCGGCACCGACAAGGAAGCTCCCGGCGTGAACGTCACCGGCTGGCTCTACGGCAATGCCCCGCAGCTCCTGCTTCAGGCCGAGGGCGCGGCGTTCATCATCGTTTACAACGTGATCGCCACTTTCATCATCCTCAAGGTGATCTCGTTCATCGTGCCGCTGCGCATGGATGAGGCGACGCTCAGAGTGGGCGACGACGCGGTTCACGGCGAGACCGCCTACGCGATCGGCGCGGAAGGCGAGTAGTCGGCCGGATGGGGTGATGGGGCTAGCGTTGCCCTGTCACCCCACCTGGAACTGGACCTGGAGCCGAACGGCCTCCGTTGACGGTGAGAAGCGCTCGGCATAGGCCGGCGTGAGAAGCGCTCGGCATAGGCCGGCGCGCCCGTCGGCCGCCACGTGATCTTCCGTTCGATTGCGAGTACGCCCTAGCTGCCTTCAGCGCTCTCGCGCTGCTGCGCCAGGAATTCGCGCATCGCCGCGTCCTCGCACAGGCCGATCGCGCGGCTGTACGCGGCGGCGGCTTCGTCCAAGCGGCGCAGGCGCTTCAGCAGATGGGCGGCGAGCGCCCAGTAGGGCTGATAGCTCAGGACCGCCTCGGCCGGGACGGCCTGCAGCAGCGCCCATCCGGTTTCGGCGTCGCGCGCCTCGGCGATGGCGGCGGCGCGGCCGACCAGCGCGCCGATGGTGGGCGCGAGCCGCACCCGCCCCTCATAGAGCAGCGCGATCGTCTCCCAGTCGGTGCGGCCGGTCCAGGCGCGGCGCGCATGCATCGACTGGATCGCCGCCTCGAGCTGGAAATGTCCGATGCGGCCGGCGCGCTCGGCCAAGGCGAGAAGAAGCTGCGCCTCCTCGATCATCGGCGCCGACCACAGCGATACATCCTGTTCGGAGAGCGGCACGTAGTCGCCGCTTGCGCTGCGCCGCGCCGCGCGCCGCGCCTCGCAATGGAGCATGAGCGCGAGCAGCCCCTGCGCTTCCGGCTCGTCGGGCAGCAGCCGCAGCAGCAGGCGTCCCAGCTCGATCGCCTCGACGGCGAGGCCCTTGCGGCGCGGATCGGCGCCGGCGACATCGTCCCAGCCGCTGCCATAGGCGGCGTAGATCGCCTCCAGCACGGCATCGAGGCGCGGCGCCAGCTCGCTCGCCTCCGGCACCGCAAAGGCGATGCCGGCATCGCGTATCTTCGCCTTGGCGCGGCTGAGGCGCTGGCCCATCGCCGCCGGCTGCACCAGAAACGCCGAGGCGATGCGCGCCGCGTCGAGCCCGAGCACGGTCTGCAGCATGAGCGGCGTGCGCGCCGCTTCGTTGATCGCCGGATGCGCGCAGATGAACAGCAGCGTGAGCCGCTCGTCGGGAAACATGGTGTCCGCGCTTGCCAAATGCTGCGCCTCCTCGGCCACCGCGAGCAGCGTCGGCACGGCATCGGCCTGCACGCGGGCATGGCGGGAGCCGTCGGTCAGCCGCCGCCGCGCCGCGGTGAGCAGCCACGCCTCCGGCTTCTCCGGCACGCCCGTCCGCGGCCACGCCTCGAGCGCGGCGCGGAAGGCGTCGCCCAGCGCGTCTTCCGCCGCCGCCACGTCGCGCGAGCGCGCGGCGAGAAATGCCAAGAGCCGGCCGTAGGAATCGCGCGCCGCCTGCTCGACGGCGCGGCGCGCGTCCATGGCCTCAGCCTCACCGCGTCGGCGGCGGATTGGGCGTCTGCAGGTTCGGCCTGACTTCGAATACGCGTCCCGGCGCGTGCGGGATGCGCGCCGCCCAGTCGAGCGCGGCGTCGAGGTCGGGCACGTCGATGATGAAGAAGCCGCCGAGCTGCTCCTTGGTGTCGGCATA
>DASWFH010000446.1:0-1603 GCA_036394355.1 Allostellaceae bacterium
TGTGGCGAGCCGGGCGCAGCGGCTCGCCTGGCTCACCGGCTTCACCGGCTCGGCCGGCGTCGCCGTCGTGCTGCCGCGGGCGGCGGCGGTCTTCGTCGACGGGCGCTACACGCTGCAGGCGCAGGCGGAAGTCGACGACAAGCTCTATGTCCGCCGCCATCTCAGCGACGAGCCGGCCGCGGAGTGGGTCGCCGCCACGCTGCGCAAGGGCGAGGTGCTCGCCTACGATCCGCGCCTTCATACGCTGGGCGAGGTCGAGCGCTTCCGCGCCGCGGCGGCGAAGGCCGGCGGCAGTCTCAAGGCGCTCGATGACAACCCGCTCGACGCGGTGTGGAGCGACCAGCCGCCGCCGCCGCTGGCGCCGGTGACGCGGCACGAGCTGCACTTCGCCGGCGAGAGCGCCGAGCACAAGCGCCAGTCGCTCGCCGACAAGCTCGCGGCCGAGCGGGTCGACGCCGCCGTGCTGACGGCGCCGGATTCGATCGCCTGGCTGCTCAACATCCGCGGCGGCGACGTGCCGCACACGCCGCTGCCGCTCGCCTTCGCCGTCCTCAACAGCGACGCCAGCGTCGACCTCTTCATCGACCGGCGCAAGCTTGCCCCCGGCCTCGCCGAGCATCTCGGCAACGCGGTGCGCATCGTGCCTCCCGAGTCGTTCGGCGCGGCGCTCGACCGCCTGGGCGCGGCGAAGCGGCGCGTGCAGGTCGATCCGGCGAGCGCGGCGGCCTGGGTGTTCGACCGGCTCGCGGCGGCGGGCGCGCAGATCCATCGCGCCGCCGATCCGGCGCAGCTGCCCAAGGCCAGCAAGAACCCGGCCGAGCTCGAGGGCACGCGCCTCGCCCATCGGCGCGACGGGGCGGCGCTGACGCGCTTTCTCGCCTGGCTCGCGGCGCGCGCGCCCGCGGGCGGGCTCACCGAGATCGCCGCCGCCGATCGCCTCGAGGCATTGCGCGCCGCCGGCGACCATTTCCGCGATCTGAGCTTTCCCACCATCTCCGGCGCCGGGCCCAACGGCGCCATCGTGCATTATCGCGCTTCCGCCCAGAGCGAGCGCCGGCTCGAGCCGGGCACGCTCTATCTCGTCGATTCCGGCGCGCAATATCTCGACGGCACCACCGACGTCACGCGCACGGTGGCGATCGGCGAGCCGACGCCGGAGATGCGCGACCGCTTCACCCGCGTGCTCAAGGGCCACATCGCGCTTGCCACCTGCCGCTTCCCCAAGGGCACGAGCGGCTCGCAGCTCGACGCGCTGGCGCGTCGCGCGCTGTGGGAGGTCGGGCTCGATTACGACCACGGCACCGGCCACGGCGTCGGCAGCTATCTCGCCGTCCATGAAGGGCCGCAGCGCATCTCGAAGCTGCCGAACACGCAGGCGCTGCTGCCGGGCATGATCGTCTCGAACGAGCCCGGCTACTACAAGACCGGCGCCTACGGCATCCGCATCGAGAACCTCGTCGTGGTGACGCCGCTCGCGCATGGCGGCGGCGAGCGCGAGATGCTGGGGTTCGAGACCATCACGCTGGCGCCGATCGACCGCAACCTGGTCGAGCCGGCGCTGCTCGATGCCGGCGAGATCGCCTGGCTCAACGCCTATCACGCG
>DASWFH010000447.1:0-5795 GCA_036394355.1 Allostellaceae bacterium
TGGCCAGGGCGGCCTGCGCGGCCTCCCGCGGCAGCAGGCGCGCCGACCCCATGAAGACGATGGTGTCCTTGACGCCGTGGCGCTCGAAGCGCGACAGCGGCTCGAGATATTCCGCGAGGATACGCAGCGATCGGGCGTCGCGGCTCTCAAGGAATCGCTGATCGTGATAGGCTTTCGGACGCGATGGTTGACGCAAGATTCACCTCGGCTCGAGTGTGTAGCGCGCGGTCATGAATAACATCTAAATGCTGTCCGAGCGCGCCATCCCTTGGGCCGCTTGAAGAAGCAGCGATACGACATCGAAGCTGCATGGGGCGCCAGGATCCGACCGCGCGTCGCGGTTGTCAGCGGACAGGCGCTACCACAGGCTCATCAACCGGCCTGCCTCGATAGTCACCACCAGCAGGATCGCCCACAGCACGATCGCGATCCCCACCGAAGCGACGCCAGGGCGGCTCCAGAGCGGATTGCTCACGCTTGCTCCTCGCGCATCATTCCAGCTCCTCCTCCCGTAGTGCAGCACAGGAGACCACCAAAGGGCAACGCTCCGCGAACGCTCCGTCGCGCCCCAGTTGCGGCCGGCCGAGCGAGTTATCGCGTAACGATTGCCTCATCCGTTGCCGGTAGAGCTGGATGCCGCGATCCACTAATCACGGTCCATCGATCGCGCGGCCCTCTCGGGCTTCGCTGCAGTCAGGCGGCGCGCAGCTTGCGGCGGAGCGCGGCGGGGAGCGACTGCTTGAGGCGGCCCATGCCCTCTCAGGGGTCCCCGTCGAGCGTGGCGAGGCGGGGCGGCAAGCTCGCGACCGTGAACGCGTCCGAGCGGATGCCCTGCTCGACCTCCTGCCAGCTGAGCGGCGCCGCGACCGGGGCCGCGCGCCGCGCCCGCGCCGAATAGGGCGCCACGGCACTGGCGCCGCGTTGGTTGCGCAGGTAGTCGATGTAAATTCTTCCGCGCCGGGCCTTTTTCGCCATGGTCGCGGTGTAGGCATCGGGCGCGCGGCGCACCATCTCCTCGGCGACCGACTTGGCGAAAGCCTTGATCTCGTCCCAGGCGCACCGCGGCTGCAGGGGGACGACTAGATGCAGCCCCTTCCCGCCCGTGGCCTTGGCAAAGCTCGCGAGGCCGAGATCGTGCAGCAGCCGGCGCATCTCCAGCGCGGCCGCCACCACGCGCGACCAGTCGAGCCCCTCGTCGGGGTCGAGGTCGATGGTCACGCGGTCGGGATGCTCGAGGTGCCGCTCGGTCGCGCCCCACACATGGATCTCGAGCACGCCCATCTGCACCAGCGCGACGAGGCCCGCCAGGTCATCGGCGACGAGATAGCTCTTGACCCCGCCCTTCTCGGCGACGGGGATGCGCCGCAGCGCCTCGGGCACAGTGGCGTTACCGTGCTTCTGATAGAAGCATTGCCCGCGATAGCCTTCGGGGCAGCGCACCAGCGTCAGCGGCCGCCCGCGCAACTCGGGTAGCATGCGCTCGGCGACCTGCTCGTAGTAGCGCGCGAGATCGAGCTTGGTGATGCCGTCCTCGGGATAGAGCACCTTCCCGGCATTGGTGAGGCGCACGCCGGCGATCTCGACCGTACCGCGCGGCGCTACCTTCGGCGCATTCTCCGCCGCATCGGCCGGCGCCATGGGCGCGCCGCGGATCGGGTCGCGGACCACCTCGCGCGCGCTCTTGTCCTCGCGCAGGCCGAGAAACGCCGGATGCCGCAGCCTGCCATCCAGCGTCCATTCTGTGTAGCGCAGCTCGCCCACCAGCTCGGGCGTGACCCAATGGGCGCGGCACGGCGCGGGCGATCGCGCGGGACGGCGGTGCCTCGCGCTCGAGCGGACCCAGGCGGCGGCGCAAATCCTTCAGCGTCTTCTGGGTGAAGCCGGTGCCGACGACGCCTGAGTAATAGAGGTTACCGGCGCGGTCGTAATGGCCGAGCAGGAGCGAGCCGAGCCCGACGCGGCCGCCGGCCGGATCGGTCCAGCCGATGATCGCCAGCTCTTCGCGGCCCTCGCATTTGACCTTGAGCCAGCTCTTGCTGCGGCCCGGCCGGTACGGCGCATCGGCGCGCTTGGAGATGATGCCCTCGAGCTTCATCTCGCAGGCTTGGCGATGGAAGGCGTCGCCGTGGCCGCGGAGATGGTCGCTGTAGCGGATAGCGTCCGGCGCCCGCGCGAGCACGGCTCTGAGAGCCTCCTTGCGCGCGACGAGGCGCGTATCCATCAGCGAATAGCCGTCGAGATGGAGCAGATCGAAGGCGCAATAGACGGCGCGCGCCGTGTCGCCCTTCGAGAGATCGTCCTTGAGCGCCGAGAAAGAGCTCACGCCGTTCGGCAGCAGATGCACGACTTCGCCGTCGACGATGCCCTGGCGCAGCGGCAGCGCGGCGAGCGCTGCCGCGACGGTCGGTAACTTGTCCGTCCAGTCATGGCCGTTGCGGCTGAAGAGCTGTGCCTTGCCGCCGCCAATGCGGCCGATCATGCGATAGCCGTCGAACTTGATCTCGTGCAGCCAGTCGTCGCCTTGCGGCACGTCGGCGACCAGCGTCGCCAGCTGCGGCAGGATCTTTTTCGGCAGCGGCGCCTTGCGTGCGCCCTCGATGGTGGCGGGGTCGACCGTGGCGGAGGCAGGCTCCGTACGTTCGCTGCCTACCGGCGCAGCGGGGTCGGCGCGGTTCGAGTACCACACGCGGTCGCGCGCCTGCGCCACCTCTTCCAGATCGCGGCCGCTCACCACGCTGGTCCGGTTCTCCTCGACGACCTCATCGTCGCTGCCCGGTCGCGCCCACTCGTCCTTCTCTTTGACGAGGAGCCAGTTCTTGCCGTCGCCGCGGCGCAGGCGCACCAGCGCCCAGCCGCCGCGCAGGCGCTTGCCATGCAACTCGAATTTGAGCATGCCGCGCGCGAGCGCGGCCTCGGGATCGTCATCCTGCGGGACCCAGGCCCCCTCGTCCCAGACGATGACCGCGCCACCGCCATACTCGCCCTCGGGGATCACGCCCTCGAAATCGCCGTAATCGAGCGGATGGTCCTCGACCTGGACCGCCAGGCGCTTGACGCGGGGATCGAGGCTCGGGCCCTTGGGCACGGCCCAGCTCTTGAGCACGCCGCCCATCTCCAGACGAAAATCGTAATGCAGTCGCCGCGCAGCATGCTTCTGCACGACGAAGCGCAGCGGATGGGCAGCGCGCTTGCGCCGGCCGCCGCGCGGCTCCGGCGTCTTGGTGAAATCGCGCTTGCGGCGGTATTGCGACAGCCGATCGGCCATGAGCCCCAGCCTCACTGGCCCGACTTAATGGCGATAGCACGGGCCTGCGCCAGCTAAACGACCGAGGTCGGCCATGGGTTGCGCCGCCGCAGACGAGAGCGAGGGATACGTGGCGCGTCGACCAGAAATATCCCGCCCGATGGTGCCGGGTGGTCCGCCTCGTTGTTTATGCATTGCCGTAGTTGAACCGCAAGCGCCCCGATCATGGCGGGCGGTGGCGGATAGGGAAAATGGCGCCGCGTCCGACCTGGAAGGGCTATCTTCGTCTCTCGCTCGTCTCTTGCCCGGTTCGCCTTTACCCGGCGACGACGCGCAGCGAGCGCGTGTCCTTCCACCTCCTCAATCCCAAGACGCACAACCGCATCGAGCTGCGGCCGCACGATCCCGCGACGGATCAGGAAATACCGCGCGACCAGCTCGTCCGCGGCTACGAGTTCGACAAGGGGCGCTACGTGGTGGTCGACGACGCCGAGATCGAGGCGCTGCGCATCGAATCCTCAGAGACGATCGACCTGGTGCGCTTCGTCGACGACGAGGAGATCGACCCGATCTATTTCGCCACGCCCTACTACATCGCGTCCGGCGGCGAGATCGCGACCGAGACGTTCTGCGTCATCATGGAGGCCATGCGCGAGGCGCACAAAGCCGGCATCGGCCGCGTCGTGCTGTCGACGCGCGAACATCCGGTGCTGCTCGCGCCACGCCGCCGCGGCATGCAGCTGATGACGTTGCGCTCGGCCGAGGAAGTGCGCGACGACCGCGAGATCTTCGCCGATCTCGAGAACGTCAAGGTCGACCAGGAGATGGTCGAGATGGCGCGCCGCATCATCGAGCAGAAGAGCGGCCCGTTCGAGGCCGAGGAGCTGACCGGCGACCGCTACCAGGCGGCGCTGCGCGAGCTCGTCGCCGGCAAAGTCCATGGCGAGAAGCCGGCAAGCCCCAAAGCCGCGGCGCGGCCGACCAATGTCGTCAACCTCATGGATGCGCTGAAGCGCAGCCTCGCCGCCGACGAAGGCAAAGGGCCGGCGCCAAGCCGCAAGGCGCCGCGCCGCGCCGCGCAAGGCCGCGCGCCCGGCACGCGCCGACGCCGCTCCGCGAAATAACCGATCCTAGCGCGCACCTGCGCGCCGCGCGACACGCAACGGCGCGCGCGCAGCCGCAGGTCGCCTGCCGAACCGGTCACCACTGACCTCGTGGCCAGCGGCGGCCGGCCCTCGTCCGGCGGATCAGCGGGCGAACGAGAACAGCCGCTTCACCCGCGCCGACAGGCCATGGCGCAGGCGCTCGCGCCGCACCACGGCGTCGCTCGTCACCCAGTTGAGCTGGACGACGCGGCGCGGGCCGCTCACCGGCGTGTGGCCGTGCCAGGAATGCGGCGTGACCAGGAACGCCAGCAGCGTGCCGGCCGCGGGCGGCACCTCCGCCACGGCGTCGTCGAGCCGATCGGGCGAGCGCAGGAGGCGCAGCCGGCCGCCCTCGGCCTCCCACGATTCGTTCATGTAGATCAACACGGTGATGATCTTCGTGCGACTGTCGGTGTGGATGCGGCCATCGCCCGCACGCGCCTGGCCGCGCACCGTGATCAGGGTCGGGCGCCCCGCGAGATCGATCGCGAACTTCTCGGCGAAGGCGGCGCGCAGCGCCGGCCCTTCGAGTTCGGCGATGAAATCCGCGAAGGCCGGGCCGAATCGCAAATCGCCGACGGGGAAGCTGCCGGCCTTGTCGATCAGCGGGAAGTCCCGCGCCAGGGCGGCCCGCGCCGGCCCGCGAACGAAGCCCGGGACGATCACATGGGGGAACGGGTCGGGAACCAGCGGCGTCCGCCACAAGCCATCAATATCAATGGCTTGGCCCCCGGTCACCATCGCTGCTTGCGCCGACGTCACGCTCCTGCCCCTCTATCTATTCAGACTATTCAGACCTTGCCACAAATCGCCCAGGCGTGAAACCATGTCGGGGCCGTTGTCAGAAACCGGCCAATAGCGTATCCCTCGCCACGTTAACTCTACGTTGACGGAGCTTGTGGCGATCTGGCCCAAACAGGGAAGGCACGAGACGGCGGGCGATGGCGAAACCAGTGAATCTGATCCGGCCGCGTTTGGCCGCCCTGGCGGCTTCGAGCGTCTTGCTCGTGCTGGCGAGCTGCGAGCATTTTCCTTTCCCGCTGGGCGGCCCCGAGCAAGAGGCTGCCGTCAGCACATTGCCGCCACCGCCGCCGCGCAAGCCCGCGCCGCCCGCTCCGGCCGCCGCGGTGCCGGTGCGGCTGCCGGAGCCGACCGCCCCGGTGGCGCCGGCCAGCGGCTTCGACCGGCTGATCGGGCTCGATCAGCCGCGCTTGACGGCGTTGCTGGGCGAGCCGCGGCAACGCGCCGAAGCGCCGCCGGCGACGATCTGGCGCTATCTCGGCCAGGCTTGCGAACTCGACGTGTATTTCTATTTCGACCTGCAGAGTCAGGCGATGCGCGCCCTCCACTACGAAATCAGGAGCCATGAGTCACGCGAGCAACCTGCACAGCAATGCTATGACGAG
>DASWFH010000448.1:0-3675 GCA_036394355.1 Allostellaceae bacterium
CCGACGTCGCACCGCTCGCCAAGGCGCTCATCGCCGCCAATGCCGAGCGGATCGTATGGGGCACCGATTGGCCGCATCCGGACGCCGCGCGCGTGCCCGGCCGCAAGCCGGAGGACATCGCGCCAGCGCTGCCGATCGACGACGGGCGGGTGATGAACCTGCTGCCGACCTGGACCGCCGACGCCGACACGCGCCGCAAGATCCTGGTCGAGAACCCGGCGCGGCTCTATGGCTTCGCGCCGGTCTAGGGCGGCGCCAAGCGGGAGGGCGCGTTGACAGCGCGCCGCCCCGCCATAGTATTTATCCATAGATAAATAAGGCCCTTCGATGCCCCAGGCCAAACGCGCGATGCCGGTGCCTTCCTTCGACGAACTGCGCGAGCGCGCCGAGCGGCTGGTGCCGGTGCTGCGCGAGCGCGCGGCCAAGACCGAGGCGCTGCGGCGCATCCCCGACGAGACCATCGCCGACCTGCACCGCTCGGGGCTCTTCCGCATGCTGCAGCCGGCGCGCGTCGGCGGCAGCGAGCTGCCCTACGGCGCCTTCGTCGAGCTCGCCGGCGTCATCGGCCGCGGCTGCGGCTCGACCGCCTGGGTGCTAAACAATCTCGCCAGCCATCACTGGATGCTCGGCTACTGGCCCAAGCAGGCGCAGGACGAGATCTGGAGCCCCTCGCCCGACACGCTCATCGGCTCGGCCTTCATCTTCCCGGGCGGCCGCGCGCGCAAGGCGCAGGGCGGCTATCGCCTGAGCGGGCGCTGGCCCTTCTCCAGCGGCGTCGATCCTTCCGCCTGGAACATGATCGCGGCGGTGGTGCCGGACGAGCAGAGCGGCGCCAGCGAGTACCGTGTGTTCCTGCTGCCGGCGAGCGACTACACGGTGATCGACACCTGGTATGTCAGCGGCCTCGCCGGCACCGGCAGCAAGGATGTCGTCGTCAACGACGTCTTCGTGCCCGAGTACCGCACGCTCTCGACCGAGGCCGGCAAGGGCGGGCCGAGCCCCGGCAGCGCCGTCAACACCGCGGCGATCTTCCGCCTGCCCTGGTTCGCCCTCTTCGCCTTCGTCGTCGCCGGGCCGGCGCTCGGCATCGCCAAGGGCGCGCTCGAGCAATACGTCGCCACCACGCGCACGCGGCTCGGCACCTACACGAGCAAGAGCCTCGCCGATTTCTCGACGGTACAGCTCCACATCGCCGAGGCCGGCGCGCTCATCGACGCCGCCGAGGCGCTGATGCTCAAGGATTGCGGCGAGGCGATGCGCTTCGCCGAGGCCGACCAGGTGCCGCCGATCGAGGACAAGGTGCGCTGGCGGCGCGACGGCGCCTATGCCGCGCGCCTGTGCACGGCGGCGGTCGATGTCATCTTCACCGCAGCCGGTGGCGGCGCCATCTACGAGAGCAACCCGATCCAGCGGGCGTGGCGCGACATCCACGCCGCCAACGCGCATTTCGGCCTCAACTGGGACGCCAACGGCGTCACCTATGGCCGCGTCGCGCTTGGCCTGCCCGCCGATTCACCCAATCTGTAGCGGGCCGATGTCGCATCCCAAAGATCCCGCCATGCCCGATCATGCCGAGGCCGAGTCTGCGCCGGCGCATTTCGACCTGCGCGATTTCCGCGACGCGCTCGGCACCTTCGCCACTGGCGTCACCATCGTCACGACGCGCGGCAGGGACGGCGAGCCGGTCGGCCTCACCGTCAATTCCTTCACCTCGGTGTCGCTCGAGCCACCGCTGGTGCTGTGGAGCCAGTCGCTCTATGGGCAGAGCCTGCCCGCCTTCCAGGAGGCGTCGCATTTCGTCGTCAACGTATTGGCGGCGGACCAGGTCGAGCTCGCCAAGCGCTTCGCCGGCCAGCATGACGACCGCTTCCTCGATGTGGCGCACATCGTGCCCGACCACGGCGCGCCGGTGATCGCCGGCTGCGCCGCGCATTTCGAATGCCGCAACGAGGCGCGCTACTACGGCGGCGACCATATCATCTTCCTCGGCCGCGTCGAGCGCTACGCCTTCACGCACAAGCCGACGCTGATGTTTTGCCGCGGCCAGTTCATCCGCGCGGAAGAGTGAGCCGCGGCGAGGCGATCACGCCGGACCTCGGCGCAGCGCACCGGCTTGGGCGGCAACCGCGTGCGGCCCCCCGTTAAGCAACACTGGTCGCGTGGCGGCCCCCCTCTCCTCGCACGCCAGGCGATCGACCAGGAAGTCGAGGAAGGTGCGCACCTTGAGCGAGAGGCGCCGGCTCGCCGGGTAGACCGCCTGGATGATGGCCTCGGTGGTGCGGAAGTCGGGCAGCAGCCGGACCAGACGGCCCGCGGTGACGTCCGGGCCGATGCTGATCGCCGGCATCAGGCAGACGCCGAGGCCGGCGAGCGCCGCCGCGCGCATGCCCTCGATGCTGTTGGTGCGCAGATTGCCCGAGACATCCACCTCGTGCTCGCCATCGGTCCCGGTGAAGCGCCAATGGTGCTCGAGGAACGAGTTCATGTAGGTAAGGCAGTTATGCTGGGCGAGATCCGCCGGATGCTTCGGCATGCCGCGGCGCGCGAGATAGGCGGGCGATGCGCAGAGGATTTTCCGCCCCAGGCCCAGGCGGCGCGCGATCAGCGTCGAATCCGGCAACGGGCCGGTGCGCAGCGCCAGGTCGAACCCTTCCTCGACCAGGTCGACCATGCGGTCGGTCATGATCAGCTCGAACGAGACCTCCGGATAGATCGCGACATATTCGGCGATGAGCGGCGTCACCAGCCGCGCCAGCGCCACCGAGGTGTTGACGCGCACGGTGCCGCGCGGCGTCGAATGCAGGTCGGTGGCGGCGGTTTCCGCCTCCTCGACCTCGGCCAGGATCTGGGTGCAGCGCTCGTAGAAGGCGCGGCCTGCCTCGGTCACGCTCACTTTGCGCGTCGTGCGGTTGAGCAGCTGAATGCCGAGCCGCTTCTCCAACGCTTGGACATGGCTGGTGACCATGGCCGGCGAGAGCTCGAGACGTTTTGCGGCGGCGGAAAAGCTGCCGTGGTCCACCACCTGAACGAACGCTGTCATGCTGGTAATGCGATCCATCAAGACCTCTTTCCAATGCTGCGCCGGCCGCCGCTCCCTGCCTCCCGGCTCGGACGCGGCGCGGCCAGGCGATAAGCCTTCTACGCGCAAGTCTTGATGTGACGATCGATCCCACGGGTCGACAAGCCCAGCCGGCATGCGCGCTGTGCATGGACGGTCTTCGACAAACCGTGTCAAGGGGCAACGAAGCGGTCGGCGCGCCCGTTTTGCAGGCTCGCTGCCTAAATTCGCGTCACATTGCCGTGTTCGTCGAGACGCAAGGGCGTCTTCATCGCCGCCGCCAGCACCTGCGGCGCCCAGCTGACGCGGCCCGGGTCGGTGCCGCCGAGGATCGACATGAGATGGGCGTGCTCCTTGCCGACATTGCGGAAGCCGCGCATCACGCCCACGGGCACCGAGATGAAATCCCACGGGCCGAGCACGATCTCCTGCTCGCCCTCGTCGCCGCAATGGACCGACCATTGGCCGGAGAGCGGCATGAAGGCCTCGATGATCGGGTGCGCATGCAGCGCCGCGCCCTTGCCCGGCTCGGCGCCGATGAAGGTGACGTGGAAATCCTGCGCATGCGGGATGGCCGGCGCGAGCCCGGCATCCTCGGTGACGCCGCCGCCGATCAC
>DASWFH010000449.1:0-4913 GCA_036394355.1 Allostellaceae bacterium
CCGCGGCCACCGCAACGCGCAGCCCCTGCCCGCGCCCGGCGAGCTCGCGACGATGGTACGGGCGATGGCCAAGCCGGGCGACTTCGTCGTCTGCCTCGGCGCCGGCTCGATCACCAACTGGGCGCACAGCCTGCCTGGCGAGCTCGACAAGCTCGGCGGCCGAGGCGCCTCATGATGGTGGCGCGGCGGGCCAGCGACCGACTGATCGAGCGCCTGCCGCCGGTGCGCGGCCGCCTCACCGAGAACGTGCCGCTCGCGCCCATCACCTGGTTTCGCGCCGGCGGCGCCGCGGAAATCATGTTCCGTCCCGCCGATATCGATGACCTCGCCGGCTTTCTCGCGCGCAAGCCCGCCGACGTGGCGGTGACGGTGATCGGCGTCGCCTCGAATCTCCTCGTGCGCGACGGCGGCGTCGACGGCGTGGTGATCCGCTTGGGGCGCGGCTTCGTCGACATCCGCATCGACGGCACCACCGTCGAAGCCGGAGCCGGCGCACTCGACCTCAACGTCGCGCTGGCCTGTCGCGACGCGGGCGTCGCCGGCCTCGAATTCATGAGCGGCATCCCCGGCACGGTGGGCGGGGGCTTGCGTATGAACGCCGGCGCCTATGGCCGCGAGTTCAAGGATGTGCTCCGCCAGGCGGTCGCGCTCGACGCCGCCGGCAACAAGCACGTGCTGCCCTTGGCGGCGCTCGGCCTTTCCTATCGCCACAGCGGCGTCGCCGACGATTGGATCTTCGTCCAGGCGCTGTTTGCCGGTGAGCCCGGCGATGCCGCCGCGATCGGCCGCCGCATGGGCGAGATCCAGACGGCGCGCGAGTCGTCGCAGCCGATCCGCGCGCGCACGGGCGGCTCGACCTTCGCCAACCCGCCGGGCCACAAGGCCTGGGAGCTGATCGACCGCGCCGGCTGCCGCGGCCTCGCGCGCGGCGGCGCCGCGATCTCGGAGAAGCACGCCAATTTCCTGATCAACACCGGCAGCGCCACCGCCGCCGATCTCGAGGGGCTCGGCGAGGAGGTGCGCCGCCGCGTGCGCGAAACCTGCGGCGTCACGCTCGAATGGGAGATCCGCCGCATCGGCCGGCCGGCGGAGGGCGCGCCATGAGCCGCAGCGTCGCCGTGCTGATGGGCGGCTGGTCCTCAGAGCGCGAGGTCTCGCTGGTGAGCGGGCGCGGCTGCGCCGACGCGCTGGCGTCGGTCGGCTACGACGTGCGGCGGATCGACGTGACGCGCGATCTCGACGCGCTCGTCGCCGCTCTCGTGCCGCGGCCGGACGTCGTCTTCAACGCGCTGCACGGCACCGGCGGCGAGGACGGCACGATCCAGGGGGTGCTCGAATGCCTGCGCCTCCCCTACACGCATTCGGGCGTGCTCGCCTCGGCCGTCGCCATGCACAAGCCGACCGCCAACGCCGTCTTCGCCGCAGCCGGCCTGCCCGTCCCTGGCGGCAAGGTGTTGTCGCGCGAGGCGCTCGCCGCCGGCGATCCGCTGCCGCGGCCTTTCGTCGTCAAGCCGCCGAGCGAGGGATCGAGCGTCGGCGTGCGCATCGTGCGGGTGAACGACAATTCCTGGGCCGAGGAGGCGCGGGCCTGGGCCTACCCGGACGCACTGGCCGAGCCCTTCATTCCCGGGCGCGAGCTCACCGTGGCGGTGATGGGCGAGCGCGCCTTGGGCGTGCTCGAGATTCGCCCCAACAACACCACCATGTACGACTACACGGCGAAATACGCGCCCGGCGGCAGCACGCACATCATGCCGGCGCCGATCCATCCGCACGCCTATGAGCAGGCCCTCGACATCAGCCTGCGCGCGCATCGCGCGCTCGGCTGCCGCGGCGTGAGCCGCGCCGATCTGCGCTACGACGACACCATGGGCGAGCCCGGCCGCCTGGTGCTGCTCGAAGTGAACACCCAGCCGGGCATGACGCCGACCTCGCTGGTCCCCGACATCGCCAAGCACGCCGGCATCGACTTCGCCCAGCTGGTGCGCTGGATGGTGGAGAACGCGGCATGCGACTCCTGAGGCGCCGCGACGACGCGCCGGCTGCGCGCCAGCGCCAGGCCCGGCCCTGGTCGCGTCGCACCATCCTGCTGAGCTCGGGCGCCGCCGCGGTTGCCGCCTTGGCCGCCACTGGCTTCGTGCTGCAGCGCACCGGCGTGATCGCGCGGGGCGTCGCCGCCGTCGAGCAGCGTGTCTTCGCCTGGACGGCCAGTTGCGGGCTCGCCATCGGCAATGTGCAAGTCGAGGGCCGCGGGCGCGCCAGCCGCGAGGCAGTGCTGAGCGCCATCGCCGTGACGCGCGGCGCGCCGTTGCTCGCCGTCGATCCGGCGCAGGCGAAGCAGCGGCTCGAGGCGGTGCCGTGGATACGCTCCGCCTCGGTGGAGCGGCGCTTCCCCGACACGCTCCACATTCGTCTGGTCGAGCGCCAGCCCCTCGCCTTCTGGCAGCGCCAGGGCAAGCTCGTGTTGATCGACCGCGACGGCGTGGTGATCCCGACCGAGCGGCTCGCCAGCTTCGGCAACCTGATCGTGCTCGTCGGTCCCGACGCGCCCGCGCATGGCGCAGCGCTCCTCGACATGCTCGCGACCGAGCCCGATCTCGCCGCCCACGTCGCCGCCGCCGTGCGCGTCGGCGGCCGCCGCTGGAACCTGCGGCTCGACAGCAACGTCGACATCGCCCTGCCCGAGGACGACCCGACCGCGGGTTGGCGCCGCCTGGCGCAGCTCGAGCGCAGCGACGGCATCCTCGAGCGCGAGATCCAGGCGGTCGATCTGCGCCTGCCCGACCGCTTGGTGCTCCGCACCGCGACCGAGACGCAGAAGCCGAAGAGCAAAAAACGCCGGCAGCCGGGGAAGGCGACATGAAGAAGCTCGCCGCCCGCCCGCGCAGCACCGTCGGCATCATCGACATCGGCACCAGCAAAGTGTGCTGCTTCATCGCCCGCCGCATCGGCACCGAGCCGCACATCATCGGCATCGGCCACCAGGTGTCGCGCGGCGTGCGCAACGGCGTCATCGTCGACATCGAGGCCGCCAGCCACGCGATCCTCAACGCCATCCATGCCGCCGAGCAGATGGCCGGCGAGACGCTGGGCGAGATCGTCGCCAACCTCTCCGGCGGCTTCGCCGGCTCGCGCATCTACAAGGCCGAGATCAATTTGAACGGCCGCGAGGTCACCGACAGCGACATGCGCCGCGTGCTCGATCAGGGCCACCTGATGAAGGAGCCGCCCGATCGCGAGGTCATCCACTCGATCCCCGTGGGTTTCTCGATCGATGCCAGCCGCGGCATCCGCGACCCGCGCGGCATGTACGGCCAGCGGCTCGGCGTCAACATGCATGTGGTGGCGGCCTCGGCCGGCGCGGTGCGCAACCTCGCCCATTGCGTCGGCCGCTGTCATCTCGAGATCGCCGCGCTGGTGGTGAGCCCCTATGCCGCCGGGCTCGCCTGCCTCGTCGAGGACGAGAGCGACCTCGGCGTCACCGTCATCGACATGGGCGGCGGCACGACGAGCATCGCCGTGTTCTACGACGGCAACCTCGTGTTCACCGACAGCGTGCCGGTGGGCGGCGGCCATGTCACCAACGACATCGCGCGCGGCCTGTCGACGCCGGTCGCCCATGCCGAGCGCATGAAGACGCTGTATGGCAGCGCCATCGCCTCGGCCGCCGACGAGCGCGAGCTCATCACCGTGCCGCTGGTCGGCGAGGAGGATGAGAGCCAGGCCAACCACGTGCCGCGCTCCCTCCTCGTCGGCATCATCTCGCCGCGGCTCGAGGAGACCTTCGAGATGGTGCGCGACCGGCTCGAATCCTCGGGCTTCGACAAGATCGCCGGGCGCCGCGTCGTGCTGACCGGCGGCGCCTGCCAGCTGCCCGGTACGCGCGAGCTCGCCGCCCTCATTCTCGACAAGCAGATCCGCGTCGGCCGTCCCTTGCGCATCGAGGGACTCGCCGAGGCGACCGGCGGACCGGCCTTCTCGACCTCGGCCGGCCTCGTCCATTTCGCGCTTTCCGAGCGCGCGGAGACGCCGCGCCGCGGCGGCGCGCTCACCGAGGAGCCGGGCGGAGTCTTCGTCCGCTTCGGTCATTGGATCCGAGAAAACTTCTAGGGAGAGAAGCCGCCCGAATGGGGCGGAACGAGCAGGACCACCACACCCGAAGGACGCGAGCATGCCGAGCATTTGGCGGAGGATAGGATGACCATCAATCTGAGCATTCCCAAGGAAGAGCAAGATCTGAAGCCGCGCATCACCGTGGTCGGCGTCGGCGGCGCCGGCGGCAATGCGGTCAACAACATGATCCGCTCCAACCTCATCGGCTGCGAGTTCGTGGTGTGCAACACCGACGCGCAGGCGATGAAGCAGGGCGTCGCCGAGCGCCGCATACAGCTCGGCGTCAGCGTGACGCGCGGCCTCGGCGCCGGGTCGCGGCCCGATGTCGGCCGCATCGCCGCCGAGGAGACACTCGAGGAGATCATGAGCTCGCTCGAGGGCTCCAACATGGTGTTCATCACCGCCGGGATGGGCGGCGGCACCGGCACCGGCGCGGCGCCGGTCATCGCCCGCGCGGCGCGCGAGGCCGGCATCCTGACCGTCGGCGTCGTGACCAAGCCGTTCCATTTCGAGGGCACGCACCGCATGCGCCTTGCCGAGGCCGGCATCATCGAGCTGCAGAAATTCGTCGACACGCTGATCATCATCCCCAACCAGAACCTGTTCCGCGTCGCCAACGAGCGCACCACCTTCGCCGACGCCTTCAAGATGGCCGACGACGTGCTGCATTCGGGCGTGCGCGGCGTCACCGACCTGATGGTGATGCCCGGCCTCATCAACCTCGACTTCGCCGACATCCGCGCCGTCATGAGCGAGATGGGCAAGGCGATGATGGGCACCGGCGAGGCCGAGGGCGACCG
>DASWFH010000450.1:0-4605 GCA_036394355.1 Allostellaceae bacterium
GTCTGCCGCCGCTGGCACGGCGATGTCGCGGCGCGCGAAGGCCAGACGCTCGCCTGGGTCCGGCCGATGAAGCTCGACCAGTATGCGATGCCGCCGGCCGACAAGCCGCTCGTTGCGATGCTGCAGGATCTCCTGTAGCGCTGCGAGATTCGCACGGCTGCACTAACGAGCGAACAATAAAGGAAGATCAGCCTAGCGGGCGCTCGCCTGCTATCGGCTACCGCTGGCGGCCTCCTTGGGTGGCGCGAGGATGAAATCGACCGGCGCGCCGTCCTCCTCGGTGCGAAAGGCGACGGTGATGCCGCGCTCGTCGAGCCAGACGAACTGCCGCTTGTCGCCCATAATCTCGTATTGATGCAGGCGCATGGTGTTGCCGTTCAACGCGACGGCTTCCTCCTCGCCGCCGCTGACGCGCACATGGATGAGCCGGCCGGTCTTGGTCGACATCATGTAATCCGTGTTCAGCACCATCGCCGACCATGGGTTCGACGGATGCACGTTGCTGGGCGCCACCACCGTGCCCGACGGCGTGGTGATGGCGAAGCCGCCGTCGCGCGCTTCGCCGTGCACTTCGAGCTTGTCGCCATTGGTGACGGTGACGCTCTCGAACGAGACCAGCCGGTCGTTGCGCCAATGCTCGGTGCGCCGCGCCTCCTGGCGGTACATGACGATGCCGATCGCCTTCACGGCGACCTTGAGCTCGGTCTGGACATTGGTGTCGTCGCCCGCGCGATCGACGACATTCGTGTAGGTGCCGATATCGCCATAGGTCGGGTGCACGACCCGGTAGGCGTAGACCTCGCGCGCCGCGCGCGCCGGGCCCGCCGCAAAGGCGGTGCCGAGCACGGCGCAGGCAAGGAGGATCGGTGCTCGTGCCATCATGGGTAAAGTATCCACCGACAATAAGCCTGACTAGCGAAAACGCCCGGCATTTTCCCTGTGTTATTTATCCTGGGTTATTTCAGTGAACGTCCGTACCCCGCTTCGAATTCCCTCTCGCCGGGCGCTCGACGGCGCCCAGCGCATCGGCGAGGCGCGCCTTGGCGCTGCCGGGCGGCAGCGGTTTCGGCTGGCTCTCATGCGGCGCCCAGGCGGTCAGGGTGATGATCTCGAAGCTGGCGGGAATGCGGCCGTCGCCGCGGCCGAAGCGCTCGCCATAGACCGCGGCGGCCCGCGCCAGCGTGGCGCGGCGGGTGAAGCTGCGGCGCCGCTCGACCGCCGCATTGGTTTCGCCCATCGCCCGTAGGTCGCGCATCAAGGCGAGCGCGTCGGCGTAGGTCACTTCGACCGTGTCGCTGTCCACCACCGGCAGTGCGAAGCCGGCACGCTGCAACAACATGCCGATGTCGCGGATATCGGCCGAAGGCGAAACGCGCGGCCCGGCGCCACCCTCCTCGGCAAGCTCCGCTTCGATCAGCGCGCGGCTCAGCTCGGCCAACGTCTCGCCGCCGAACAGCGCCGCCAGCAGCAACCCGTCGGGCTTCAGCATGTGGCGCAGCTGCAGCAGCGCGCCCGGCAGGTCGTTGGTCCAATGCAGGTCAAGATTGCTGAGCACGAGATCGAAGGCGTGGCGCCGGAACGGCAGCGCCTCGGCCTCGGCGACAAGTCGCGGTGTCGCGGCCGGCAGGCGTTGCACGAAGGCGAACGCCGCGTCGGCATGCACCAGGGTCTCGATGCCGCCGCGGCCGGCGAGCACGCGCGCCAGAGCGCCGTCGCGGCAGCCGAGATCCAGCGCCAGGGGAAAGCGCCGCGTCACGTCGTCGAGCCGATCGGCCAGCCGCTCCGCCGATTCATTGACCAGGAAATCGGCGGCGGCGGGCGCGCGCGCGGCCCGCGCGCGGTGCAGGCGCACGACGCGCCGGTCGAAGACGCGCAGCGGGTCGCGCGGAACGGTCGGCATCGGCGCTTATATGACACGGCGCGCCGGGGTGCGCCACCCGGTCCGCCCGCGCCAAACCCGCCGTTGACAGCGCTGCCGCGCCGGGTTGTCATCGTCGGGCGATGCTGAGCCTTGCCCGACCGCCGGCGCTGCGCCGCCTTGGCACGGCGCTGCTCGATCTGTTGCTGCCGCCGCGCTGCCTCGGCTGCGGCGCGGCGGTGACGGCGGCCGGCACGCTCTGCGCGCCGTGCTGGCGCGGCATGACCTTTCTCGGCGCGCCCTGTTGCGCCTGTTGCGGCACGCCGTTCGATTTCGAGCCGGGCCGGGAGGCGCTGTGCGGCGCCTGCGCCCGCCTCCATCCGCCGTTCGCGCGCGCCCGCGCGGCGCTGCGCTATGACGAAGCGAGCCGGCGGCTGATCCTCGGCTTCAAGCATGGCGACCGCCTGCATCTCGCGCCGGCGCTGGGCGCGTGGATGCGACGCGCCGGGGCCGAGCTCGTCGCCGAGGCCGACCTTCTCGTGCCCGTGCCGCTGCATTGGACGCGGCTCTTCGCCCGCCGTTACAACCAGGCCGCCGTGCTCGCCCATGCCATCCATGCCGCGGGCGGACCGCCGGTCGGCGCCGACTGCTTGATGCGTCGCCGGCGCACGCCGTCGCAGGGCAAGCGCAACGCCGCGGCGCGCCAGCGCAATGTGAGGGGCGCCTTCGCAGTGAAGCCCGGCCGTACGGTCAGGGGCAGCCGCATCCTCCTCATCGACGACGTCTTCACCACCGGCGCCACGGTCGGCGAGTGCGCGCGCGTGCTGCGCCGCGCCGGCGCGCGGCAGGTCGACGTGCTGACCCTGGCGCGCACGGTGAGACAGGTCTGATCCCCCGCCGGCGCAGGGCCAAGGCCTTGATCGTCCGGCGGTTTTGATTAGATGTTGACGGCACCTTTGTGGCAGGTGAGAGCATGGTCCGGGTAGAGGTCTATTCGACACTGTTCTGTCCCTATTGCGCGCGGGCGAAGAGCCTCTTGGAGAAGAAGGGCGTGGACTACGTCGAGATCGACGTCATCGCGGACACGTCGAAGCGCGACGAGATGGTCGAGCGCGCGGGCGGGCGGCAGACCGTGCCGCAGATCTTCATCGATGGCGAGCTGATCGGCGGCTGCAACGAGCTCTATGCCCTCGACCGCGCTGGCAAGCTCGACGCCAAGCTCGGGATCTCCCGCGCGTGAGCGCCGCCTTCACCGCCGCCTGCGTCCAGCTCTCCTCGGCGCGCGAGCCCGAGCCGAACATCGCCGCCGCCGGCGACCTCATCCGCCGCGCGCGCGATGCAGGCGCCGCGCTGATCATGACGCCCGAAGTGAGCGACATGATGGAGCCGAAGCGGCCGTTGCGAATCGAAAAAGCGCGAAACGAAGCCAATCACCCGATGCTCGCCGCCTTCCGCGAGCTCGCGCGCGAGACCGGCGCCTGGCTGCTGCTGGGATCGGCGGTGGTGCGCCGCGAGGATGGCGACGAGCGGCTCGCCAACCGATCCTTCCTCATCACCCCCGACGGCACGGTCGCGCAGCGCTACGACAAGATCCACATGTTCGATGTCGAGCTCGCCGGCGGCGAGAGCTACCGCGAATCGAACGCGTTCCGTCCCGGCGAGGCGGCGGTGCTCGCCGCACTGCCCTGGGGCGTGCTCGGCATGACCGTGTGCTACGACCTGCGCTTCCCGCAGCTCTATCGCGCCTTGGCGCAGGCCGGCGCCGATTTCCTGTCGATCCCGTCGGCCTTCACGGTGCCGACCGGCTGCGCCCATTGGCATGTGCTGATGCGCGCGCGCGCCATCGAGAATGGCTGCTTCGTCTTCGCGCCGGCGCAATGGGGCGAGCATGCCGAGGGCCGCAAGACCTATGGCCACTCGCTCATCGTCGCGCCGTGGGGCGAGATCCTCGCCGAGGCCGAGGATGGCGTCGGCTTCATCACCGCCGAGATCGATCCGGCCAAGATCGCCGAAGCGCGCCGCGCCGTACCGTCGCTCACCCACGACCGCGCCTTCGCGCCGCCGCGCAAGAGCGGCGCGCTGGCGGCGGAGTAGGCTAGCCCGGCGGCAGCCGCCCCGCCTCGCCTTTCACGGCGGCGATGCGCTGGATGACGGCCGGGCGCGGCGCGGCGACGCTGCCCTGCTCGAAGGCGATGATGGTCAGGCGATCGATGAAGGCGGCCAGCAGCTCGCCCGGCCGCAGCAGGAAATCCGGGTTCGCCGGCCGGCCGAAGCGCTCGTTGCCGGCCATGAAGGTCTCGTAGATCAGCGCCCCGCCGGGGGCAAGCGCCGCCGCCAGCGCCGGCAACAGCGGCCGGTGCAGGTAATTGGCGACGATGATCCCGTCATAGCCCTGGCCGAGGCGCCAGGGGCCGCCATCCTCGAGGTCGGTCTCGACGATCGAGGCGGCGGCGTCGCCGGCGAGCGCGGCGCGCAGGGCTGTCACGTCGCGATCGACCGCAACCACTTGGTAACCATTGGCGCGCAACAGTCGAGCGTGCCGCCCCTGGCCCGCCGCGAGATCGAGCACGCGGCCGCCGGCCGGGATCAGCGGCAGGAAGCGCCGGACCCAGGGCGATGGAACCGGGGCATCGGGCGCCGGCGTTGGTTGCATTGGCACTCTCGCGCGAAATTGCCAAATCATCTCGCGACATGTAAGAAGGACGGAAGATCCGGTAGGGCGATGATCCTTTTCAAGCTCAAATGCG
>DASWFH010000451.1:0-6169 GCA_036394355.1 Allostellaceae bacterium
TCCATCGAGGCGACGACGATACGCTGGTTGACCAGCGAGACACGCGCCACATGCGTCGCGTTGCGGAACGCCTCGTCGAGCGCGCGCTGAGTCTCGGGTTCGCCGCCGAGCGCCCAGTCTATGGCCACATTGCTGGGCGCCTCGGGATGAAGCTGCGGCGCATCGGCCGCGGCCGCGGCGCGGAGATCGACGGCAGGCGAGAGCTCGTCATAGGCGACATCCACCAGCTCGGCCGCATCCTGCGCCGCGACTGATGTCTCGGCCACGACCAGCGCGACCGGCTCCCCGGCATGGAGCGCGCGCTCCCCCGCCAGCGCCGGGCGGTGCGGGACCTTGAGCGGCGCGCCGTCGCGTCCTTTCTGCGGCACAGCACGCGAGATGCTGCCCACGCCGGCCATATCCGCCGCGGTCAGTACGGCGAGAACGCCGGGAGCGCGCTGCGCCTCGCCGATGTCGACACCGCGAATCCGGGCGAAAGCATGGGGCGACCGGACAAAGCAGGCATAGGCCTGGTCTGGATCCCGCGCATCGGCGGCGAAGCGGCCGCGGCCGCGCAGCAACGCCTCATCCTCGATGCGGCCGCGCCATCTCTCCCGATCGGCGGTGTTTGTTGCCATGGTGCTCCTCGCCTCAGAACACGCCGAGATGCTGGCGCAGATCGACGCTGTCGCGCTTCAGATGCTCGACGGGGGCACTGACGGCGACGCGGCCGGTGTTGAGAATGACGATGTCGTCGACGAGGTCGAGCACGAGCTTGGCATTCTGCTCGACGAGGATGATCGATAATCCTTGAGCCTTGAGCTTGCGGATGGTCGACATGACTTCGGCGACGATCTGCGGCGCGAGGCCTTCGGAAGGCTCGTCCATCAGCAGCACGCGCGGGTTCGACATCAGCGCGCGGCCGATGGCGAGCATCTGCTGCTCGCCGCCGGACAGATAGCCCGCCATCTGGTCGTGCCGCTCGGCCAGCCGCGGGAAGGTGGCGAAGACGGTGGCGAGGGTCCAGGGATGGCGTGTGCTGACCCTGGGTTTCCGCGCCGCCACGGTCAGGTTCTCGCGGACGGTGAGGCTCTTGAAGATGCGGCGGCCCTGCGGCACCAGCGCCACGCCATTGGCGGCGATCACCTCTGGCGAACGCGCCGTCATCGGCGCGCCGAACAGCAGCACGTCGCCGCCGCGCGGCGGCAGCAGCCCGACGGTGACATTCATGCAGGTCGACTTGCCGGCGCCGTTGCGGCCCAGCAGCCCGAGCAAGCGGCCCTCGCCGAGGCGCAGCGACACCTTCTGCAGCACATGGCTGTCGCCGTAATAGGCGTCGATATCGCTGAGCACGAGCGCGTCACTCGCCAAGATACACCTCCCGCGTGCGCGCGTGCGACACGACCTCGGCGCGCGTGCCCTCGACGATAATCTCGCCGAAATGCATGACGGTGATGCGCTCGGCCAGCTCCAGCGCCACATCCATGTCATGCTCGATCATGACCACGGTCACCTCGCGCGGGACGGCGAGGAGGAGCTTCTGCACGTCCTTGCGCTCGTCGATCGAGAGGCCGGCGAACGGCTCGTCGAGCAGCAGGAGCCGCGGCTGCTGCGCCAGCGCCATGGCGATCTCGACGCGCCGGCGCTCGCCGTAGGAGGTCTGCGCCAGGGTTCGGTCGGCGAGCGCGTCGAGGCCGACGCGCTTCAGCGCCTCGCGCGCGCGCGCGATGAGGGCCTCCTGTCGGTTGAATCGCGCGACGCAGTTCCAGCGCAGGGGCGACAGGCCCAGCAGCGACAGCATGACGTTGCGCAGCAGGGTCTCGCCCGGGAAGAGGGTGATGATCTGGTACGTGCGCGCGAGCCCAAGATGCGCGCGCTGCCGGCTCGGCACGCGCGTAATGTCCTGGCCGAAGAGCCGGATCGAGCCGCCATCGGGCTTGAGCTCGCCGGTGATGAGGTTGAAGAGCGTCGTCTTGCCCGCGCCGTTGGGGCCGATGATCAGCCGCCGCTCGCCAGCAGCGACGTCGAGGTTCACATTGGCAGTGACGCGCAAGCCGCCGAAGGACTTGGCGAGGCTGCGCAGTTCGAGCGCGCTCATCCCGTTCTCCCGCCGCCGACGCGCAGCGCCGCCCCGGCTCGCGGACGGCGCAGGAGAGACCAGCTCCAACGCCACAGCCGCACCGAGCCCGGCACCAGACCTTCCGGCATGAAGATGACGATGGCGACGAAGATCGCGCCGAGCAGGAAATTCCAGCGCTCGATATAGGCGCTCGCCACATTCTTCATGATCACGACGAGAGTCGCGCCGGCGATCGGACCGAGCAGCGTGCCGGTGCCGCCGGAGATCACCATCAGCAGCGCTTCCGCCGAGCTCGACAGCGCCAGCACATTGGGGCTGACGAACTGGTTGTAATAGCAGAAGAGCAGACCGGCGACGCCGCTCCAGAAGCCGGAGAATAGGAAGGCGAGGAAGCGGATGAGCCAGACGTTGTAGCCCAGCGCGGTCATGCGCCGCGGCTGGTCGCGCGTGCCTTTGAGGCTGGCACCGAAGGGCGAGCGGATGAAGACCGCCATGGCGGCAACGGCCGCCAGGAACACGATGAGCACGAAGAAATAGAACGGCCGCGACAGCGCCAGCGAGAGGCCGAAGGGTGCCGGCCGCGACGGCACGTTGATGCCGTTGTCGCCGCCGGTGAGGCCGATCCAGCGATAGGCGAGGCCCCAGAGTATCTGGCCGATGGCGAGCGTGATCATGAGAAAGCCGATGCCCGTCGCCCGCAGCGACAGCACGGCGAAAACCGCCGACGTCGCGATGATGACGCCGAGCGCGAGGAGCGCCGCCGGCAGGTGGCCCCAGCCGCCGGCCACGAGCCAGGCCGCGGCATAGCAGGCGACGCCGAAGAGCCCGGCATGGCCGAGCGAGACGAGCCCGGCATAGCCCACGAGCACGTTGAGACCAAGCGCGAGGACGGCGTAGATCAGGATCTGGCTGACGATGTTGACGTAGTAGCCGTTGACGATCCACAGCGGCACGGTGACGAGCGCCAGAAGCGCAAGAGCGAGCGCGACCCACCGCGTCATGGCGCGTGCCTGCCGAACAGGCCCTGCGGCCGCACCAGCAAAATGAGCAGCATCGGCAGGAAGAGGATGATGTAGGCGAGCTCCGGGAACAGCGCCTGGCCGAAATTGTAGAGAAAGCCGATGATGAAGCTGCCAAGCAGCGCGCCCAGCAGGCTGCCGGTGCCGCCGAGGATGACGACGATGAGCGCGAGCGGCAGCATGTCGGCATCGAGACCGGGATAGACCGACAGAATGGGGCCGCCGATCACGCCCGCGAAGCCCGCCAGCGCCGCGCCCAGGCAGAACACGATGGTGAACAGCCGCGACACGCGGATGCCGGTGACGCGCGCCATCGGGGCGTCGTCGACGCCGGCGCGGATCATGGCGCCGAGCCGCGTGCGCTCGAGCATCACCCACAGCGCCGCGGCGACCACCACGGCGATGATGACGATGACGAGCCGATAGGTCGGGAAGGTGATGATCAAGATCGGCAGCGCGCCGCGCAAGCCTGCGGGCGTATCGATCGGGATCGGGTCGCCGCCCCATTGCATCAGGCAGAAATCGGCGATCATGAAGGAGAGGCCGAGCGTCACCAGCACCTGCGCCAGCTCCTGTCCGGCCAGCCGCCGCAGCAGCAAGCGCTCGATGCCGCCGCCGATCACCGCCATTGCCGCGGCGCTGGCCAGGGCCGCGAGCCAGAGGTTGAGCCCGAGGGCGAGAAAGCTGGCGCCGAGATAGGCGCCGAGCATGAAGAACGAGCCATGCGTCAGGTTGGGGATGCGCATCAGCCCAAAAATGAGCGAGAACCCTGCGGAAAGCAGGAACAGGAGCCCGCCGAGCGTCACGCTGTTCACCGCCAGCAGCAGCCACAGGCTCATCGCTGCCTTCTCGCTCGCCGCCCTGGACCGGCGGCTTCTAGCTCTTCAACGGCGGGAAGTCGCGTGAATAGACCGGCTGTGCCAGGAACTGCTTCTCGTCATAAGTAAAGAATTGCCCGACATCCGAATAGGTCTTGACGATGGTGTTGACGAGCTTGCCGTTCTTGCGCTCGATCCGGCGGATGAAGATATTGCCGACGACATTGCCGAAATGGTCGAAGTGGAAGGCGCCGCGCGGGCTGTCCGTGAGCGAGACGGCGCGCAGTGCTTCGATCACCTTCTGCTTGTCCTCGGTCTTGCCGCCGGTCTTCTCGAGCGCGGCCTCGATGCACATGCCGTTGATATAGCATCCCGCCGCGTAGCCGCCGGGGATGTTGCCGTAATCGTGGACCATGTCCTCGACGAACCGCTTGTTGGTGGACGTGTCGAGATCGCTCGAATACCACGCGGCCGAGATGGCGCCGACCGCCTCGTCGCCGAAGCTCTTGAGTAGCGCGTCGTCATAGGCCGTCCAGCCGCCCATCACCGGATATTTGGATTTGAGGCCGAGTTCGGCATATTGCTGGTTGAACTTGACCGGGTTCGATCCGGCAAAGCCGTTCCACACGCCGTCGACGTCGCTGATCTGCGCCAGGTAGGGCGTGTAATCGGGCGTCGCGATGGGTGTCCACAGCTTCTTGACGACGCGGCCGCCATTGTCCTCGAACACCTTCTGGAACCCGCCGCATTGCTCGTAGCCGTAGGCGAAATCCTCGCTGATCGTCGCCACCCGCTTGAGCTTCATCTCCTTGGCGGCGTAGTCGCCCAGGGGCTGGTTGCATTGCGAGGAGGTGGCCGAGGCGCGGGCGAAATAGGGATTGGGCTTGCGCTGCGTCATGTCGTCGGCAGCAGCGAGGCTCATCATCGGCACCTTCGCCTGCTGGATGTAGTCGGTGATCGCCAGCAGCTCGAAGGCGGCGAGCGGGCCGACAACGAAATCGACATGGTCGCGCTCGATGAGTTCCTGCGCCTTGGTCTTCGCGCCCGCCGGGTTGCCGCCGGTATCGGCCGAGATCAGCTCGACCTTGCGGCCGGCGAGCGTGCTGTTCTTCTGTTTCAGGAAGACGGTAAGGCCCTGCTCCATCTGGATGCCGCCCTGCGCCAGCGGGCCGGTCTTGACGGTGAGCAGGCCGATGCGGACCGGGGCGCTCTGCGCCACCGCCGGCGCCCACGGCAGCACCGCCGCCATAGCCGTGCCCCACAGGAATTTGCGACGATCGACGGTCCGCGCCATCATATCCCTCCCCTTGGCGAGCCTTTTTCTGTGTTACCCGCTGCGGGCCGCCACGCCGGCCGCGGCAATTCGGGAAGCACAGTCTTGCCGCGGATCGCGGCAAAGGCAAGCCGCCGCGACGCCGCCCATTGATCGACCGATTAGCGATGATAGGGAGCGGCCGCATCCCGTCCAGCAAAAAAGCCTGCCCGGAAGCCGAATCGCACAGGTTTGCGACGCCGACGGCTTGCCTTTGGTCGGCATCTTATCAGATGATAAGGAAGGCAATCTCGTTGACGGATGTCGGAGGGCGGTTAATGCAGCTCGGCTATTTCACCATGCCGCTCCACCCGCCCGAGCGCGACTATACGCAGACGCTCAAGGAGGATCGCGAGGCGATCATCCTCGCCGACAAGCTCGGCTATGCCGAGGCCTTCGTCGGCGAGCACATCACCGACAAGGCGGAGACCATCACCTCCTGCCTCGTCTTCATCGCCAGCCTTCTGCGCGATACCCAGCGCATCAAGTTGGGCAGCGGCACCGTCAACCTGCCGAACAGCCATCCGGCGGCGGTTGCGGCGCAGGTGGCGATGCTCGACCATCTGCTCGAGGGCCGCTTCCTCTTCGGCATCAGCCCGGGCGGCCTGCGCTCGGATGCCGAAGTCTTCGGCAACCTCGACAACGACCGTACCGCCATGTTCGTCGAGGCGATCGACATGGTGCTGAAGATCTGGTCATCCGAGGCGCCCTACAATCTGCAAGGCAAGTTCTGGAAGGTCACGACCGAGCGGACCCTCGACAAGGCGATCGGCCAGGGCGTCATCGTCAAGCCGTTCCAGCAGCCGCACCCGCCGATCGTCGTCACCGTCGTCGCGCCTTTCTCGAAAGGCGTGATCGCCGCCGCCGAGCGCGGCTGGACGCCGATCTCCGCCAACTTCCTGCAGCCGCCCTGGGTCGCCTCGCATTGGCCGATGTACGAGCAGGGCTGCAAGAATGCCGG